>JBAUOG010000369.1:0-28579 GCA_049579625.1 Bryobacteraceae bacterium | reverse complement strand
CATCGAATTGTGGACGGCCGCCCCGCGAACCTGTAGCGCGGGTACCAAACCGAAGATCAGGCCGGTTGCCACGGCCATGAGCAATGTGAAGACAAGCTCTCCGGCGTCAATGCGAACGCTCTCCAGCATCGGAATGTTTAATGTGTCCAGATGAGAGAGCAGTCGAGTTCCGCCAGCCGCCAGTAGCAGGCCTAGCGCCGCCCCGCAGCAGGAAAGAACGACGCTCTCCGTGAGCATTTGACGAATCAAACGTTGCCGTCCGGCACCTAACGCGGCGCGTATTCCCATTTCCTTCTGCCGGGTAGCCGTGCGCGCCAGCAACAGGTTCGAGAGGTTTGCGCACACGATCAGCATCACCACCGCGACGGCACAGGCCAGCACAAACAACGCCGGTCGCTGGCGCCCGGTGACGTGCTCCCCGAGGGGACTCAATAGCAGGTCAAAGTTGCGATCGGGGTCTCGCCGTTTGATCTGTGGGCAGAGTACCTTCAACTCCGCCCGCGCTTGCTGCGTGGTCACACCAGGCTTCAGACGCCCGACCATTACGAGTGTATTACCCCAATGATTTGTTTCTGCGGTAAGCGGAAATGGGAAGAAGAGGTCGGCGCGCGTGCCTGGGGCAAACACGTTTCCGAAATCGAACGACGGCGGAAGAATTCCTATCACCGTCACCGCCAGATCGTTCACTGTGAGTTGCCGGCCGACCACGCCGGGATCGGAATTGAAGCGTCTCCGCCATAAGCCGTAGCTCAAAACCGTCACCTTGGGGTCGAAGGGATACCATTTTGCTTTGCTCTCATCGGCGTTGAACAGCCTCCCGAGCAGCGGCTTCGCGCCCAGCACGGAGAAGAAATTGTAAGTAACTGCCACGCCCGTGAGGCGCTGCGGCTCTCCGTCACCGGTGAGCTTACTGTCCCCCACTCCATAGCCAGGATAGTATCCGCCGACATCTGCGAAGGATTGGTTGTGGTCGCGGAATGCGGTGAAGTGGCCCGTGGGCACTGTGATCCCCGACATGCCTTCCGCATCAATGTCGCGATTCTCAATCCACACCAGGCTGTGAGGGTCGTTGAAGGCAAGCGGGCGCAGTATCAGCGCGTTCACGACACTGAAAACGATCGAGCTTGCCCCGATGCCCAACCCGACAATCAGAATCGCGAATGTGGTGAAACCCGCATCACGACGCAGCGTGCGGAATGTGTATCGCAGGTCTTGCACGCCGTCGCTGATCCACTGAGCGATCCACGTGCCGCGCGATTCTTCCGCTCTCAGAGTCGGGTTACCGAACTTTCTTCGAGCTGCCGCGCGGGCGTCTTCTCCCGTCATGCCTTGTTCCCTCAGCTCTTGCGCCAGCGCATCCATGTGAAACTGCATTTCTTCGCGAAGCAGTCTCTGGCGTTCGCTATGTCCCAGCCAGTAGCGCAGGCGGCGCTTCATTCGTTGGAAGCTCGCGTTCATGCCGATACTCCTTACGCGGTTCCCATGACCCGCGCAATCGCGCCTGTGAGTTGCCGGTAGCGGTCGGTTTCTGTGTTGAGCTGCTTGCGGCCTTCTGTCGTCAGCTTGTAAAAGCGGGCCCGACGATTATTGGCCGACAGCCCCCAGTCACCCTCAATCCACCCGTTCAATTCCAGGCGCTGAAGGGCAGGGTAGAGTGACCCTTCTTCCACCTGCAGAACGTCTTCCGACAACTGCTGGATCAGTTGTGCGATGGCGTACCCGTGCAGGTGACCCCGCGTCAAGGTCTTCAGCACGAGCATGTCCAGCGTGCCGTGCAGCAAGTCGGTCTTCGATTTCTCTCGTCCCATAGACAATCTGAGTATATATACGAAGGAAGCGGGAAAAGGTTCTGTCGAAATCAGAAAAGACAATCAGAGCGTCTAGGGGTGGATCATCCTAGCGTTGGGCCGCCACAGATCCCCTTGACAGCCCCGCGCGTACTTTGTATTCTTGATCTATAAAGTAGGAATATGACTTTATCTTCTTCATTCTGCCCGCAATTTGCCGCCCGGCAAGCCTGTTGTTGTTGCTAAGTCTTCTCGCGTCCTTTCCATTCCCAACAACGATCTAGGTCTGAAGGCATCGTGGTCACTGTAGACCTGGTTGTTCCGGCGATCCATGAGGACGGCGCGTCGCTGTTCGCGAACTTCCTGGCACAGCAACTCGCCCTATCTGCACGCCGTCATGACTTGCACGATCAGAACGCGGTCCTGCGCGAGGAAGCACGCCTCACGGAAGAAACCATTGCGCTACGGAAGCTCATGGAGCGCGCAAAGAGCCTGATTGTGAGCCAAAGGGGCTTTACGCCGGATGAGGCCGAGGAGTGGTTGGTCGGCGCGAGCGTCCGCCACGGCAAGCCGCTTCTCTCCGTTGCGCGCGAGATTGTGGCCGTGCTATCGAATCCCGTACTCGGCATCGACGCCGCGGCTTAAGCCGACTGGGTGTTCGCTATTTCTCTTTTTGAAACGACGCGATCATCTGTTCGAAGTTCTTCAGATTCGCCGCGACAAGTCTCGCCGGACCCGTGAATTTTACGAACACGTTCCCGGTCGGTCCTTCGACAATCGCACCCAAAAGCCGATAGTTGGCATGCACCGTGGGCGACGCGTTCATCGGGCCGCCCATACCAGTGTAATTACCGGTGGAATCAATTGTGGTCACCGGCAAACCATGAATCGTCTTTTTCTGTACATCGGCCTTAGATGGCTTGCCGGCCGCGTCCACCAACTGACCCTTCCATCGATCCATGTTTGCGTCGACGGTCCCACCTTGCCCGGCGCCGAAAAAGTAAACCGCACACTCTGCTTTGTCGTTGGGTCCGGTCGGGAGTACATAGGTGGCGATCCGCATCGGAGTTGAACCTTCACTTTTCCAACCGGCCGGGGGGGTCCAGCGAAGTCCGCCTGCGGTATCCGCGAGTAGGGTCATAGCCAGGCAAACGGCAAGCAGAGTTTGGCGCATTCGACCAGTGTAAACTGGCCGCCTCGATAGACTGGACGTTTGATGTGCGGAGCTTCTGCCGGGCTGCCTGAGTCCTCGAAACTTCCGCGTCACAGGAGCGCCATGCAAACCCTCAGAATCCGCACAGATCGATTCCCGTGCGCCGCGCTGATTACCCTCTCGGTACTTCCGCTTTCGGGTGCGGTCACACTCCCGACCGTCTTAACGGATCACATGGTGGTGCAGCGAAATCTTCCCGTCCACATCTGGGGTTGGGCGGCCAGCGGAGAAAACGTTACCGTTTCGTTTCGCGGAGCCAGTGGCACCGCTTTGGCAGACAGCTTGGGCCAGTGGAGCGTTTACCTACCTCCCGGCGAGGCTGGCGGTCCCTTCCCCATGACGATCAAAGGCGAGAACGCGATCGAATTCAGCGACGTGCTGGTTGGCGATGTCTGGGTAGCGTCCGGCCAGTCCAATATGGAGTTCACACTGGTTGAAGCGATCAACGGGCCAGTCGAGATCGCTGCCGCCAATCATCCGCAAATACGCCTGTTTCAAGTGCAGCACGCCGTTTCCGCGTATCCGCTCGATGATGCGAAAGCCCAGCCTTGGGCAGCGTGCGCGCCCGAGACGGCTGCCACGTTCTCCGCTGTTGCTTATTTCTTTGCGCGTCAGTTGGAAGAAAAGGAGCACGTCCCCATCGGGCTGATCGAAACCAATTGGGGCGGCACGCCCGCTGAAGCGTGGACCAGTATGCGCGGCTTAGGTTCAGATGCTTCGCTGATTCCGGTCTTTCTATCCTGGTCGTCCCTGGCCGATGAATTCAGCGCAAAACAAAGGAGGCTCGAACTGGCGCGCCAAGCACAGGAGAAGGCCAAGGCCGAAGGCCGCACGCCCGAGGAACTTCCCTGGGAACCGAACGAGCGCTTATCGTGGAGTCCCGCCGGCCTGTTCAACGCGATGATTGCTCCGCTGACATCCTTTCCTATCCGTGGCGTCATCTGGTATCAGGGCGAGAGCAATGCCTCGGCCGACCGCGCTCCCGTTTACCGGCTTCTGTTCCAGACCATGATCCGCGACTGGCGCCGCGCGTGGGGCGAAGGTGATTTTCCGTTCCTGTTTGTCCAAATTGCTAACTTCAAGGCAAGTTCCGCCTGGCCGGAAGTCCGCGAAGCGCAGCGCAGGACGCTTGATCTGGTCAACACCGCCATGGCCGTGACCATCGACATTGGCGATCCCGATAACATCCATCCGAAGAACAAGCAAGACGTCGGATTGCGGCTGGCCATGGCCGCGGAGGCGATTTCGTATGGGGAGAAGGTCGAGTATTCCGGGCCGCTGTTTCGCCAGGTCACCCGATCGGGCGATTCGCTCAACGTGTGGTTCGATCACTCACAAGGCGGACTCGTCGCCAAGGGCGGATCGCTGACTGGGTTTGAAATCGCGGGCTCCGATCGGAAGTTCGTTCGAGCGGAGGCCGTGATCGAAGGCGACCACGTCCGTGTCTCCAATTCCGCCATCAAGGATCCGGTTGTGGTGCGCTACGCTTGGTCCAGTACGCCGGACGCCAGTCTGTTCAACGGCGCGGGCCTGCCGGCCTCGCCATTTCAATCGAGGGAGTAGGCGGTTGAAACGGGTCGCGAAAAGTGCAATTTTGATATCGTCAAGACTGACCTCCGCGGGAAGGCGCTAGCCTGGGCATGAAGCGCGTCGAGAAAACGGTTTTCATTAGCTATCGTCGTACCAACTTCCCTTGGGCACTGGCTATTTTCCAGGACCTGACTCACCACGGCTACGACGCTTTCTTCGATTACACCAGCATTGCCAGCGGGGACTTCGAGCGCAACATACTTGAGAACGTAACCGCGCGGGCGCATTTCGTGGTCCTGCTCACCCCCTCTGCGCTGGAGCACTGCGCCGACCCGGAAGACTGGTTGCGTCGCGAGATCGAAGCTGCGCTCAACAGCCAGCGCAATATTGTGCCGCTGACGCTGGAAGGGTTCAGCTTCGGTACGCCTGAAATCGCTCAGCAACTAATCGGCGCTCTGGCGCCACTCAAGCGCTACAACGCATTGCGCATCGTGCCCGAGTATTCCTTACAGGCCTTTGAGGATCTGCGCAATAAATTTCTGAATGTACCCCTCGATGCCGTGCTGCACCCGGCGTCTCCGTCCGCGCAGCGGGCGGCTGCGGAACAAAAGGCCGCGGCTGATGCGGCTCCGCCAGTTCAAAAGGAAGAACTGACAGCACAGCAATGGTTCGAACGAGGGTTTGCTGCGACTGACCCCGATGACGAGCTGCACTTCTTCAGTGAAGCCATCCGGCTCAAGCCCGACTATGCCTATGCCTTATACAACCGGGGTGTTGTGCGCTACACCAAAGGCGACTTGGACGGCGCGCTGAAGGATTACACCGAGGCGATCCGGCTCAAGCCCGACTATGCTTATGCATTCAGCAACCGGGGCATTGCGCGTCGGCGGAAAGGGGACTTGGACGGCGCGCAGAGAGATTATGACGAGGCGATCCGGCTCAAGCCCGACTATGCAGATGCATTCAACAACCGAGGCATTGTGCGTCGGCAGAAAGAGGATTTCGACGGCGCGCAGAGAGACTATGACGAAGCCATCCGGCTCAATCCCGACTTTACTGAAGCATTCAACAATCGCGGCGTTTTGCGCTACGCCAAAGGCGACCTGGATGGCGCGCTCCAAGACTGCAGTGACGCCATCCGGCTCAAACCTGACTTGGGCGAGGCCTTCTATTACCGAAGCATTGCCCGGCGCGCCAAAGGCGACGTGAATGGCGCACAGCAGGATTACGAAGAGGCCGTCCAGCTCGGATTCAAACCCACAAGGTAGGCCGCAGATAAAGCCCTTGCCCTAGCGTTAATAAGCTTCTAGTAGCACCCGCAAGGAACTGAGAGGACTTGTTCGTATATGTCTGTTTCGCTGCAGGATCAAACCGTTCTCGTGATGGGCGCGTCCAGCGGTATCGGACGAGAGGCTGCCATCCTCTTCGCCCGCGAAGGAGCCAAGGTCATGGCCTCAGCTCGCCGCGACGACCGATTGCGCAAGCTTCAAGCGGAGCTGAACCAGGAAGGACACAGCATCCACATTGCGGCGGCCGATGCGGCCGATGCGAAGGCGATGAAGGCCCTTGCCGGACAAGCAGTCGCCGAACTGGGACGCGTCGACATTCTGGTTTACGCGACCGGAACCAATACGCCCGATCGCTCGTTGAAGCGCCTGAATGCGGATATTTGGAACGAACTGCTCACCGTCAATTTGGACGGCGCCTATTATTTGACCGCGGCGCTGCTTCCGGGTATGCGAGAAGCGAAGTCAGGTCACTTGATCTACATCTCGTCCATTTCCGGGCTGGTGCCGGACGTCTCCGGTGCTGCGTATCAGGCCTCGAAGCGGGGCATGCTCGGCCTGGCGCACGCCATTCGTGTCGAGGAGAAGGAGAACGGGATTCGCACCTGCGTGGTGTGCCCGGGCCTGGTCGACACCGAGCTCATGGAGAAACGCCCCGTGAAACCCACCGCCGAGACTCTTCAGAAGGCATTGCAACCAGCGGATGTCGCGGAGCTGGTTCTGGCCATCGCAAAGCTACCGCCGCGTGTGGCAGTGCCCGAGGTCCAGATTCTCCCCACTGTTCTGTAGAAGACCGCTTCCTATGCGGTCACTTCGATCTGCTGCGTCAGGGTTTCCCATTCCGCCATGGCGGCTTCCAAGTCGGATCGATGCTGCTCCAGTCGGTTCGCTTGCCGGACCGATTCCTCGGGACTGACAAACGGAGCCTGTTCGGCGGTTTGGATCATGCCCTCCAAATCGGCAATTCGACCTTCGAGCTGCTTGACGCGTTCTTGCATCTGCTTCAGCTTCAGCGGATTCACGCGTTTTAAATTTGGTTCCTGGGGCGTCGATATCGGAATCGGTACCGCGGGGGGAACGCCATCTAAGATGTCATCCAGTGTAGGCGGTTGCTCCTGGCCGCCCTCTTTTCGCCAAACGTAATCCTCATAGTTGCCCGGATAGACGCGCACTTCACCACCGCCGATCTCAAAGACGCGCGTGGCCAGCCGGTCGAGGAAATAGCGATCATGGGACACAAAAACAACGGTCCCAGTAAACGTCTCGAGTGATTCGAGCAACACATCCTTGGCCCGCATGTCGAGATGGTTGGTGGGCTCGTCGAGCAGGATGAAATTCGAGGGCCGAAGAAGCAAGCGCGCCAGTGCGTAGCGATTTCGCTCGCCGCCCGAGAGCACGCCAATGCGTTTGAAAACGTCGTCCTCGCTAAACAGAAAGCAGCCCAGCAGGCTTCGCAGTTCGGTCTGCGTGGCGCGCGGCGCCAGCTCGCTGATGTCATCCAGAATTCGCGCTTCCTGGTTCATCACTTTGTATTGGTCTTGCGCGAAATAGTCCGGCTCCACGTTGTGGCCCAGAGAATAGTCGCCGCCCGACAACGTTTCCGTACCGGCAAGCAGTTTGATCAGGGTCGACTTTCCGGCGCCATTCACGCCGACCAGAGCAATGCGATCGCCTCGTTCGATGGTGAAATTCACGCCGCTGAAGACGCGCTTTTCACCGAAGCTCTTCGAGACGTTCCTAAACTCAGCCACCACCCGACCGCTCGGCTTGGGCTGCGGGAAGGAGAAATGGATGGTCTTTTCCTCAGGCGGCAGCTCAATGCGCTCGATCTTCTCGAGCTCTTTGATACGGCTCTGCACCTGTTTGGCCTTTGTCGCCTGGGCGCGAAAGCGGTTGATGAACGATTCTAACTGCTCGATCCGGTCGCGCTGATTCTTGTAGGCAGCCTCAAGAAGTAGCAGCCGCTCCGCTTTCAGTTTCTTGTACTTCTCGTAGTTGCCGGTGTAGAAATGCGCCTGTTTATTCCACAGTTCAACCACTTTGGTAACCGTGACATCGAGGAAATAGCGATCGTGCGAAATCAGAATGAAAGCGTTCGGATAGTTCCTCAGATAGTCTTCGAGCCAGTTGCGGGCCTCGAGGTCCAGATGGTTGGTGGGCTCGTCGAGCAGCAGGAGGTTCGGCTGTTCGAGCAGGAGTTTGCCAAGGGCGATGCGCATTTGCCAGCCCCCCGAGAACTCTTCGGTGCGGCGTGCCCAGTCCGACTTGTTGAATCCGAGGCCCGTCAGAACAGCACCTACCTGCGCGTCGAGCGCGTATCCATCGCGAGCCCTGAATTCGCCATCGATCCGGCTGAAGCGCTCGGCAACCTGCGAATACTCCTGGCCGGCCGGATCGAGTTCACTCATTTTGCTGGTCAGCGCCTCCAACTCGCGCTCCATTTCCAGCAATCCGGAAAACACGGACATGCACTCCTCGAACACCGTTCGTCCGGTCATGCTGAGGCCGTCCTGCGGCAAATAGCCGATACGAATGCCTTTCATCGAGGTGAGCGAACCGTAATCGAGCGAGTCGAGCCCAGCCAGTATCTTTAGCAGTGTCGATTTGCCGGTGCCGTTGCCGCCAACCAGCCCGACACGCTCCTTGGGCGTAATCAGCCAGTCGAGGTTTTCAAAGAGAAGTTTCGGGCCAAAGCGTTTCCCGGCCCCGGTGAGTTGCAGCATCGGTCGTCTGGAGGCATATCCGTGCCCCGCATTCCTATTGTCGCTAACCGATAAAGAAATCGAGCGAGCGCTGGATATAGTCCTTCATGTCGGCGCGTTTGACGACTGCGTCCAGGAAGCCGTGTTCCAGCAGAAACTCGCTGCGCTGGAACCCTTCCGGCAGCTTTTGACGGATGGTCTGTTCAATCACGCGAGGGCCGGCGAAGCCAATTTGAGCGCCAGGCTCGCCGATGTTGAGATCACCTAGCATGGCAAAGCTTGCCGTGACGCCGCCGGTGGTGGGGTCGGTGAGCACACTCAGGTATGGTATTCCTGCTTCGTCCAGAAGCATCAGAGCCGAAGAGATCTTGGCAAGTTGCATCAAGCTAATGGCGCCCTCCTGCATGCGTGCGCCGCCGGAAGCCGAAACGATGATTAACGGAATCCGATCGGTCAGACATCTCTCGATCGCACGTGTGATTTTCTCTCCAACCACTGCGCCCATACTGCCGCCGATGAACTTCAGCTCGAGGGCACAGATCTGGACGCGCCGTCCATTCAGATTGCCGGTTGCCGACAGCAGTGCGTCGGGGAGCTTCGTAGCCGCCCGCATATCCGCAAGGCGCTGAGAATAGGGCTTCGAATCAACAAAGTGAAGCGGATCGGCAGAGACCAGCCCGATGTCGTGTTCCTCGTATTGCCCGTCGTCGAAAAGAAGCTGGAGACGGGTTCGGGCATCAATGCGGAAATGAAAACCGCACTTGGGACAAACCATCTGGCTTTCTTCGAGAGTCTTGCGCCAGATGATCTGATTGCAGCCGTCGCATTTCTGCCATAGGCCTTCCGTCCGGACGCTCTTTTCAGCGTCCCCTCCGCCTTCCATCGACGGCTTTTGCCGAGTGAACCACGCCATTCTAATCAGCCACTACGGTAGCATGCGCCACACCCTGGACGGCCCTACCGAGGTGAGAGGACTTCGGAGCGGAGAGATGCTGCTTTGTGGAGACACGCCCCGGCAAGGGACTGGGCTGGCAGCTGCGGAAAAAAGTTAAACGCTCCTGCCGGCGCCACAGGCTAAGCCTGTTCCACGTGTTATCAAAAACTTAGCGGCCAGTTGTAGCACAGCCTTCGGGCTGTGAAAGCCTTTTTCAGCAGCTTGGCTAGGCTGAGCGGTCGAACAGCGCGTGAAACTCCTCAACACGGGGCACCGCTTGCCAGTATGCCCGACTGACATCTCGAAGACCAAGCCCGGTTTCGGCGACTTTTTGCGAGTCACCTTCTTCGTGGGCGATTGCGGCGCACAGGATGCGGCCCAGCGGCCCACTTCGCGTGATGATGGCGCTTTTAACCTCTTCTGTTAGGGGAAGCGGGGGAATGACTTCGCCTAACGGCCTGCCGAGCAGGAAGTCGAGTGCCGACAAAAGGCCGACCAGGTAGAGTTCACCCTTGTCAACGGCGGGAGCCGCAGGAGAGAGTAGTTCGCACACCAAAGCTCGCTGAAGGGCAATAAAGAGGCAATGGGAAGGCCGCGCCGTCAGGCCGGCAAGCAGGAACAGGCTGGCGATCCGGCAGACAAACTCCGTTCCCAGGAAGACCACTGCCTCCTCAACTGACGTGATCTGAACACTGCGATTGTGAAACGCCGAGTTGGCAGTTTGAAGCAGCCTGTAGGAGAGGGCCGCGTTGGGGCTAATCAGATCGGCGATCGCTTCGGCATCGGCTATTGGATCCCGGCATTTCTGCAGTACGAGCACGAGAGTGGCTAGATCGACCGGTGTACGTTTTCCAGGAAGGACCTCCGGACGGCTTAGAAAATAGCCTTGGAAGTAGTCAAAGCCCAAATCTTTGCAGAAGTTGAATTCGGACTCCGACTCAATTTTTTCAGCCAGTAGTTCGACCTTGTGCCGCCTGATTCGTTTCAAGGGCTCGACGAGGTCGGCGGTGTTAAGCGCCAGTACGTCAATCTTGACAATATCCACCATCGGAAGGATATGGTCCAGGTCCTCGCTATAGACGAAATCATCCAGAGCCAGGCGGTAGCCGGCGGCTCGCAGGTGCGCCAACCGCTCCAAGATGTCGTCCTGGAAAACGACGTTTTCCAGAATCTCGAGGACGCAGCGATCCGCCGGCAGTATCTCGGGGACCCGGTCCATGATCAAGTCCTGGGGCATGTTGACGAAGACGGGAACGTTACTCGCGATGCGGTCCAAGCCCAAGTCGAACAGCGCATTCATGATGACCTGAAACGTCGCTTGCGAGCCCGACGCGATGGTTGCTACGTTGTCCGAGCTGCTGCGAAATAGCAGCTCGTGGCCTATAACGTGGAGGTTGCGATCGTAGATAGGCTGGCGACCGAGGAAGACCTCTTCGAAGGCCGGGGCCCGGGGGGTCGCGGATACGCCGGGTACTCCGTTGTTCGCTTTTCGGCTTCGAAGGCCAAACAACGGAAGTCCCCCTCAATGAGCTCATCGGCCGGGATCGAACTCACTTGAGCCGAAGGAACGGTTATGACGCGATGGAGGGCGGAAGCGGAGGCGCAGACGTCAACGCGGATAGGGGTGCCCTCGAAGTGTGGTGAAAGCGCGATAGATCTGCTCAGCGAGCATCGCCCGGGCCAATTCATGCGGGAAGGTCATCGGCGACAACGATAGCAGCATGTCGGCCTTCGGCTTCCACTCCTCCGCCAGCCCGTCATGCCCCCCGATCAGAAACACGAGGTCCTGGGCCCGTTGCTCCGCCTCGTGCACCAGTTGGATAAACCCGGCCGAATCGAAGACCTTACCAGCGGGGTCCAGGAAAACCCGCCGCGCTGAGGGGTGCTTCCCGAATAAATCAAACCGTCCCGGAACAATTTCGCGCATCTCGCAAGTGGCGTACCGGGACGATCGTTTCAGGAACTCCGCGGCGATGGCATTGGCGTGTACGTCACGCGCCTTGCCGATGTAGTATACATACACTTTCACGTCTCTTAACTATGCAACGAACCTCTGACTGCCCGTGCAGCTATTCCTTTACCAGGAGCTTCCTCACATGAAGCGTTTAGCGATTCTGCTGGTCTCTGGAGTACTTGCGGCCGCTACGCAATACCACGAGCCTTACCGGCTCCAGTTTCACTTCACGCCTCCGCAGAACTGGACGAACGATCCCAACGGTCTCGTTTACTACAAGGGCGAGTACCACCTCTTCTATCAGTACAATCCTTTCGGCGCCAAGTGGGGCCACATGAGTTGGGGTCACGCCGTCAGTCCCGATCTGGTCCACTGGAACGCCTTGCCGGTCGCGATTCCCGAGGAGAACGGCATCATGATTTTCTCCGGCAGCGCGGTTGTGGACGAACACAATACCAGCGGCTTGTGTAAGAACGCCGACCCGAAGGACCAGTCCTGCCTGATCGCGATCTATGCGGGACATACCGATACGCTGCAGACCCAGAACATTGCTTTCAGCAACGACCAGGGCCGTACCTGGACGAAGTACAGGGGCAACCCCGTTATCGATCTTCACTTAAAGGACTTTCGCGATCCGAAAGTGCTCTGGTACGAACCTTCCAAGCGGTGGATTATGGCCACGGCGGTTTCCCAGGAAAAGAAGATCCGCTTCTTTAGCTCGCCAGATCTGATCCATTGGGACCAGCTCAGCGACTTCGGTCCGCAAGGCGCTACCGGTGGCGTCTGGGAATGCCCGGACCTCTTCGAGCTTCCGGTCGCCGGCACGGAGGAACATCGCTGGGTGCTGGTGGTGAATATCAATCCGGGCGGCATTGCGGGTGGATCTGGTGGGCAGTATTTCGTCGGCCAGTTCGATGGCAAGGCGTTCACGAATGAGAACACGCCCGATACGCAGCTCTGGCTCGATTACGGCAAGGACTACTACGCCGCCATCTCATTCTTCGGTGGGCCGCCTAAGGACATCCGGCGTGTCATGCTCGGCTGGTATTCCAATTGGCTCTACGCCAACGACACGCCGGAGACGACTTGGCGTGGAGCCATGGCCATGCCTCGAACGGTGACATTGGAAAAAACCAGTGCCGGGATCCGCCTCAAACAGTTGCCCGTGAAGGAATTCGACGCCTTGGCGAGCCCCATTTATCAGTTGCGAAATATGATGACTGAGCAGATTAACGCCCGCCTTCGGCGCGACGATTTACGCGGCAATACGCTGCAGATCGAAGCTGAGTTTGTACCTGGCAATGCCAAGGAGTTCGGCGTCTCCGTGCTGCAGGGAGGGGATGAGAAAACAGTGATCGGAGTGAATACGGCCGAGTCCAAAGTGTTCATGGACCGAACCAAGTCCGGCGATGTCTCATTCAACAAGAGCTTTGCCAGTCGCGATGCGGGCCCGCTCTCAATCGGTCGAACGGTGAAGCTGCGCATTTACGTGGATTGGTCCGGTGTCGAAGTGTTTGCAGATGACGGCGAAACGACGTTGGCAGAGCGTGTCTTCCCGTCAGCCAGCAGCCGGGGCGTCAGCTTCTTTTCCACCGGCGGCGAAGCGCAGGTTAAGGTGCTGAAGATCTCACGGCTGAAGTCCGTTTGGCCCTGAGTGCGGACTCCTAGTGGCTGTTGCGCTCGGTGATCTGACGCCCGTATTGGGACGAGACACTGAGCGTATCGAATAGCTGGTAGGCCAGCAGGGCAATCTTGCTGATGGTCTCCCCGGCGGCGCGTTCATCGTGATCGTAGGTGGTCATTACGGCAATCGCAAAGGGCCGATTGGGCACGAAAACGATGCCTGCGTCATTCCGCACGCCGGCCAGTTCACCCGGCTTGTTGGCGATCTTCACGCCCTCCGGCAATAACTTTGGAATAAAGCTGTCTTTGGTTGTTTCCAGCACCTGAAAGAAGTCCTTGGTTCGGTCAGGACCGAATAGCTTGTTTTGATAGGTAGCCAGAAGCAGCTTGACTATCTGGCGCGGCGTCGCAGTGTTTTCGTGGCCTTCGCGGGCTGCATTCAGGTCCATCATCTTCCGCTGCAGGCGTGTGTCTGGCGCCTGAATGCTGTCCAGCAACGCATTTACTCGTCTAAACGTGACCCGATCAATGAGAATGTTGGTGGCTGAATTGTCGCTGACCGCAACCATGATTCCGGCCAAGTCCCGATTGGTGAGAACTGTCACTCCCGGAGTCAGGTTTTCGAGGATGGCGCTGTCCGCAACAATGTCCTCCTTACGAACTGTGTAGAGATCAGCCAGCTTGGCGTTGCCCGGTTTACCCTGCGCCGCGAGTTCGTCCTGCCGGTACAGTTCCGCGAGTATCGCCAGCTTGATGGTGCTGGCGGTCGGGAAAACCTCGTCGGCATGGTACATCCACTCGCGCCCCGAAGTGAGATCCACAATGGCGACGCCCAACACTCCGTCGAGCTGTTTGTCCTGCGCTTCGATAGACTGGGCGAGCTTGCTCCAGAGCACGTCTTGTTTGCGGCTGGCAGTATCATCGGCCGCCGTGAGTAACATACACAGGCATAACGAGAAGGCTGCGACTCGCATGACGGATACATTAGCAGGGCGACACATGCCTAGATGCCGAGGCCAATCGGATCGGCGCCCTTCGACAGAGCGTCAATTAGCTGCTCGCGGTTCCGTTCACCCTTGGCGATGGCCGAATCCAATGACACGACGTAAAAGATCGCGGCCGCGAAGATGTCGAAGGCGAGAACGGCTAGGAACGTCCATTCCAGGCCGGTTGCCCAGCGCGCCAGGTAGGCCAGACCGATCGGTATCGCCATGCACAGATAGCAAGCAATCAGAATGAGCTGTACCTTGCCTCCAGCCTGCCGCTTAAAGGTCTGATTTGGGTCGAGCGGCCTCGGATTTGACACCGACGCGTAGTTCCCCATCGACATGAAAAACAGAAAGACCACCAGGGAGATGGCCAAACCTCCGAGGATTGAGCTCAGTGAAACGTGCACCGGAAGAATCAGCGTTACGGCTGTGACTAGCGCGGTTTGCAAAGCGATGAAAATCGCCGCCACCAGGTTCTTGGCCTTGATCACCTGGGCCAAACTCACGGGCGTTACAAAATAGAGCTGCGCCGCGCGGCGATCGAAGCCGAAGATGTTCCACAGAAGCACTTCTCCGACGATGAGCATTCCATACGTGTTGATGAAGGCGAGGTAGTTGCGTGCCATAAAACCGCTGCCGGTGGTCCCGAACGCCATAGGGAAAAAGATCAGAGCACTGAATACGCAGGCCATGCCGAACACCACTCGAAAGCGCGGGGTTCGAACCAGCGACCGTAGTTCCTTTTCGATCAGCGCTGCGTAAGGATCGCGAAAGAGCCGCGCCGGCAAGCCCAGCACAAACGCTCCGACGTCGGCCATCGGCGTTGCTTTCGGAGACGCTTGCGTTTCCGGCTTCGTGGAAAAGGTCTCGGCGGTACCGAAATCGAGTAGCATCGAGCGGGCGAACTGCCGCTTTGCAAAAAGATACGCCAGCGTTACCCAAGCCAGCACAGCGCACACCGAAAGCATGGTCGGCAGGCCGAGGCCTGTCACCGCGAATTCGTGCCAAGGCGTAATGGACCCTCGCGAGGCCAGAATGTAAAACGGCTGTACTCGCTTGCCCAGTGAAGTCTGCGTCAACAGTTGGGGAAGCACGCTAATCAGGACAATTGCCAGCACCAGTACCTCACGCAAGCGCTTCTTTCTGAATAGCCTGAGCATCCATTCGCGGATCGCCAGCGACAAAAAAAGATTGAAGGGCAGAAACAGCAGTAACGCTAGCGGCCATAGTCCGTGAGTGGCCGGATGTCGCTGAAGGCCGATGACGACGCCAACCAGCAAGAGAACTGCTTCGGGGGCGGTCGTCAGACGCAGCAGAACCTCGACAAGAAACAGCGTGTCCGTGTGGATCGGGTAGACGAGCAGCTTATTCAACTCCAGAGACCAGCCACTGCTCATCGTCATCACCGGAAACACCTGCCAGAAGATGAGCAGCCCCAGCAGTCCCGCCGGCAGGAATTCCTTCAACCCTGAGAAGGGCGCCTTGGGGAGAATTATTGCCAGCAAGCCTCCCAGGCCGATGAAGAGCCCATACCAAAGCAGTGACACAAAGGCAAGCAGAACGGCGCCCCAACTGGTTCTGGGCAGATAATTTCGAATCGTCCGGAATTGGGCCCAAACAATGGCACGGATCTGTGCAGACATAACGTTGGAAACGTCTCTAGAGCCAGTCGAGCTTTTCGGAGGTCTTCGCGCCGACCACCCGCACGAAGATCTCCTCCAGCGTGCCGGATGATTCTGCTGCCTGAGCTCGCAATTCGTTCAGAGTGCCTTCCACCAGAATCTTGCCTCGATTAATGATCGCGAGACGGTCACACAGCCTCTCCACGACTTCCAACACATGTGATGTCAGGAAGATAGTGCAGCCACGCCGCACCTGCTCCAGCAAGATGTCCTTCATGAGCCTCGCGCCGACCGCATCCACGCCTTCAAACGGCTCGTCCATCAGGAATAGCCTTGGGCGGTGAATCAGCGCAGCCGCCATCGCCACTCGTTTGCGCATCCCCTTGGAATACTCGCCGATCAGCTTCTTTTCGCGTTCGTCGAGTTCAAAGAGTGACATCAGTTCACGAGCTCGTTCCTTGGCTACCGGGCGTGGCAGACCGTACATGCGCGCGACAAACTGCAGGTATTCGGCGCCAGTCAGATGATCGAACAAAAGACTATCGTCGGGCACCAGCCCAATCTCTTTCCGAATCTCGTATGACTTTTCCGGAAGCGGCAGGCCAAGAACTTTAATCGAGCCGGAGGTCGGTTGCGCAAGCCCCATCAGCATCCGAATAGTGGTTGTCTTGCCGGCTCCATTGGGCCCGAGAAACCCGAAGAAACAGCCTGCCGGCACGGTGACCGTAAGGCCGTCGACGGCGAAGAATCCGGCGTATTCTTTGCGCAGTTCTACAATTTCGATCGCCGGCGGCAGAAGTGCTAACGAGGCTGGAACCAAGGTCTCAACCGCGGGAAGAGGAGGCTCTGGTTCCGCAGTCGCCGACAGCGGATAACCGTCTTCGGGGAGCGTCCCTTCCGTTTGAGGATCGTCCGCCATGTCGCTTCTACGAGTATCGCGCAGGCCACTTAAGAAACAGCGGCGTAGAGGGCCCGTTTATCTCAAGGCTGCTGCGCTTGCGGCTCGGCTCGTAACGCCGCGATCAGGGTCCCGGTGTCCCGCAAAACCGCTAGCCGCGCGCGCTGCAGCTGTATTTCGGCGGTGTACAGTTGGATCCAGCGTTCGTTCTCCGCTACTCGCGCCTGCTCCACCCGGCTCAAAAGTGCGCGTCCCTCCGTCATCTGCGCTATCAATACCGAAAGGTCTTCACGCGCCAACTCCAATTGCATTTGCGCCACGGCGCGGGCTCCTTCAGCTTTTTTCCACTGCTGGTAGCTGCGGCGGGTATTCATCGAAATCTGGTTGCGTGTGTCGTTCATCTGTAGCCGCAGCTTGGCGATATCTGTGGCGGCCTGGTCGGCCAGCGCTTTGGCGGCCGAGCCCACCAGCAAGGGAATCGTGATGGAAACGCCCAGTTGTCCGTTGTTGGCCTGAAATTTGCTGAAGTAGTTTTGATAGTTATATTGCCCGAACAACGCGTATTGTGCCACCAGGCCAACCTGTGGCAGCCTTTGCGCATTCTGAGACCGAATCTCCAACTCCTTAGCTAAGACGGTCGATTGAAAACGCTGTAGTTGGCGGCTCTGCTTGAGCGCCAAATCAACGCATTCCTCTTCGGACTTTAGTTCCGTAGCGGTCAGGGGCTCGGGCTCCACCGCTTGGACACGATCGTTGGCCGAGTACCCAATCGTAACGGCCAGCAGCATCTCAGAATACTCGAGGTCCGCGGTTGCCGCTTCCAAACGCTGGCGAACTGAAGCGAGATTTACGTCTGCGCGTTTGGACTCCACTTTCAGTTCGGACCCCTCCTCGACCCGTGCTCTCATGGTGTCCACGACTTTGGTAAGGCTGGGCACTTGTTGTGATAAGACCTCAACTTGCTTAGCCGTCTCGAGTACATCCAGGTACTGAATCGCCGTCCGGTAGGCAACCTCGTCGGACTTGGCTTGCGCATCCATTTGCGCGCCTCGAGCATTTTCCCGCGCTTCGGCCACCTGATAGGTCGCCGGACGATTGAACAGAGACATGTTAGTCTTCGCCTCAAAAATGCTCGGCGCGTTCCCGTCAATCGTATTGGGATACCCGGACGTCCACGCGAGCCCACTCCCTCCGTAGACCTTGGGCGAAAACGGATCTTTTGCTATACGGATCCCTTGCTCCGCTCTCTGCGCATCGAGGCGCGCCAGGAGGACGTCGGGGTTCTGTTTCGCAGCGAAGTCCAGCGCCTGGCGCAACGTCAGCGTGTGGACCTCGGCCGAAGCCGGGGGGCAACAAGAGAGAAGAATAAGGACAAGCGTCCAGGCGCTAATGGTCGGCGCCACCGAAAAGACGAGCTTGGCGTACATAGCCGCAGCCGACAGAATCAAGGGTTTCGGAGTTGACA
Organism: Bryobacteraceae bacterium; assembly: GCA_049579625.1. Lineage (GTDB taxonomy): Bacteria > Acidobacteriota > Terriglobia > Bryobacterales > Bryobacteraceae > CAJCIT01. Next base: position 10,576 of record JBAUOG010000369.1, on the reverse strand, counting down.
CACCTCAATCCTACCCCTGAGTGCAAGAGCCCAATCGAGGGTCTGGCCGAACAGTGCCCTTACTCGTCTGGCTCCTGGACGGTGTTCGTTGTTAGCGAAGTTTCCAGTTCCTTCACGCGCCGCTCCAGGTCGCGGAGGTGGCTAAGCATGTTGGGAAGCTTGGGGAAGCCAGTCGCGGCGCGGATCCATTGGTGGACTTCGAACGCCGGCGACCCCGCCACCACGACACCGGGCGGAACGTCGTGCCCCACACCGGCTTGTGCGTACACCGTACCACCCTTGTGAATCGTGAGGTGTCCGGCTGAACCGCTTTGCCCAGCCATCATCACGTCTTCTTCGAGCACGGTGCTCCCGGCAAGTCCGGCCTGGGCGCAGATTATGTTGCGTTCGCCCACCACACATGCATGGCCAATTTGCACCAAACTATCGATCTTCGCTCCCCGCTTCACCCGCGTTTCGCCCAGGGTGGCGCGATCGACCGAGGTGAGGGTCTGAATCTCGACATCATCTTCCAGCACTGTGATTCCAGATTGGACAATCTTGAACTGTTCGCCCTCGTTCGTTTTTGCGAAGCCAAAGCCATCGCCCCCGATTACCACGCTGTTGTGGAGTGTCACACGGTTGCCGATACGGCAGAATTCGCGTACTGACACATGGGAATGGGCAGTGAAATCGTCGCCGATATCGCAGCCATCGTATAGAACCACGTGCGGATGGATGACCGCCCGCGCTCCCAACCGGACGTTCTCGCCGAGGACCGCATAGGCACCGATGGACGCCTGCGGCCCAACCTGCGCGGTCGCCGCGATGACGGCGGTCGGGTGGATGCCCAGGGCGGGGCGCGTCGGCTGGTAAAAGAATGCCAGTGCTCGCGCGAAATCGTGATAGGGGTTGTTCGACACCAGCGTGGCGGCCCCGCTATTCTTTAATGGCTCCGCGGCCAGCACCGCTGCGGCCCTTGTGGCCTTCAGTTTCGGCGCATATTTGAGGTTAGCCAGAAAGCTGACTTCCTGAGAACCTGCCCTTTCCAGAGTCGAAATACCGGTGATTCTTATATCCGGATTGCCGACCAGTTGGCACCCAAGCTTCTGCGCCAGTTCACCCAACGTAAAGGAAACCATATCCACCATTCAATCAGCCCGCGCCCTTGTCGCCAATCCATAGGATCAACCCCTGACATCCGCTTGCTGACGCGCACGGCTCTGTGCTGGCCCGGACCGGCGGGTACTTTCGTCGGGCCAGCCAGAGAGGGCTGCGGCTCTATCGGGATACGAGCGCGTGCTGCGAACGACAGGTTTCCGAGCAGTAGTAAAACGTCTGCTTTCCATCCTGGCGTTGGTATGCCGTCGATCCTGCTACAAAGGTGCCGCAGATCGGATCCCGATGCAGTTCCCCGCTGACCTGCATTGTGGGGCGCTTTGCCCCGTTTGATCCACTGGCGGGTCCTGAAACAAGGTTCCCGAACAGTTTCATCACAACGCCAATCACCGAACGAAGTATCGTGATTAACATCACGATAAGCAGAAGAATCGGGATGATGCGGAACACGCGGAACATTGGCGGCGGAATCTCCTTCTCCTATGATCGCTCAGCCGCGGCCATAGCCTCGCCCCAGCGCTCATAATCCTACGAGCGCAGGGTGGCTCTTGAATTCCGGGCAACCGCTCGGAGAGTACTAAGGCTTCTTCTTTTTCGCCGGCGCCGCGGGGTTGCTGTAATTTGTTTGTACCGTTTCGCCAAGCGTCGCGAGCATGTCCTTCGACTGCTGGGCGAACGGGCCATCCGGCTTCAATTGCAGGTATTTCTGGAATTCGTCGGCTGTACCATGCGGTGGGTCAATCTTGCCAGTCTTCGGATCGACCGCGGCCTTCGACAACAGGCAGATTCCGTATTGATAGTGAGCATCCGCGTAGCTCGGGTCGGCCTCGATCGACTTCTTGAAGAATTCAGCAGCCGCGTCGTTCTGGCCGCTGTTTACCAGATTGGCGCCCAGGTTGAAGTACGCTTTAGCCGCCATTGATGGATCGAGTTGAGCTGCTTTGCTCAGTGCCTCGGTTGCCTCGGGAATCTTTTTCTCGGCGCCGTAAGCATTGCCAAGCTGGTTGTAGAAGCCGGCTTGAGTCGGTGCGTCAACGTTTGGAAGTGCCAGTGCCTTTTTGTATGTATCGACTGCCTTATCGTAGGCAGCGGTTTTATCGGCCCCGGTCTGCACGACTGCGAGCCCAAGGTAGGCCGCTCCCAGTTTCTCCCACACTGCTAACTGCGTAGGGTCCAATTCACTGGCTTTGGCGAAGTTTGTGATTGCCTCGTTGTACTTTGCCGCTTTGGCAGCCGAATCCGCGCCCTGAGGGGCGGCTTCCAGAGCTGTTACGCCCGCATTGTACGCATCGTTCAGCTCCTTGTTTTTCTTCATCTGCTCAGCGCGTTCTTTGGCCTGCTTTTCGAGCTTGGCCTTCTCCTCGGCGCTCATGCCTCGCGCTTGTTCTTTGCTCAGTGTCCCGGTTTCGGCCGCCTGCGCCAAGGCCGCACTCTGGGCTTTCGCCTGCCTGGCGTCAAAATTCACTGTCGTGTTCTCGCCGTACCGCGAGTGGACTCCCTTCATGGAGTCGACAACTTTGCCGTCGACCTCGCAGGTGATGTCATAGGTGCCGAGCGGCAGGCCGGTATAGAACCAGTGGCCTTTCTTGTCGGACGACACTTTGTAGTTACCTTTCACGTCGGTTCGCGTCAGGTGAATGACGGCGCCCTTCAATGGCTGCCCATCCTCACCTTTCACGTCACCTTCCATGGTGGTGATTTGGGCATACATGGCTGTGGACAGCGCCACGAGCAAACCGGCGGAAATCGTGAATCGTCGCAACTGGGCGATCATGGTTTGGACTCTCCTTATTTAATAATTCAGCCTCAGAATACTACACTAGGCTTCTGCTCGAAACTGACAATAACGTACTACATGCCAGTTTCTTTGTTCGTTCCCGGCAAGGCATGTAGCTGACTTTTCAACCAGCTAGCTGTTTGTTTCAACCCGCATGGCTGGCCGAACCCTCAACTCGTTTCGATTAAAGCACCGGGAAAAGCAACCTGAATGCTGCAACACGCATCTGTATGGTATTGGAAACGGCGAATGGGTAGAATAAGAGTCTCGGGTCTCATGGCTAAACGATTTCAACAGTTTGCGGGTGGGGTAGTCCTCTGGTCACTCTTTGTCGTCGCAGCCGTTGCTGCTGTGAATCCGAAGGCGGAGGAGCTTTACACGCGAACAGACTACCAGGGTTCCCTCGCGCTTCTCGACAAGCACTCGAACGATCCGGAGGTTCTCAACCTCATCGGCCGGGACTTCTTCATGATCAGCGAATTCCACAAGGCCGCCGACTATTTTGCCAAGGCTCTGGCAGCCGAGCCGGGAAACAGCACTCAGGCCATGTGGCTGGGCCGGGCCTACGGACGCTGCGCTGAAACCGCCAGCCCGTTTGCGGCTCCCGGCTATGCCTCGAAGGCTCGGCAGAACTTTGAGCTTGCGGTGAAGCTAAATCCAAAGAACAAGGAAGCATTGAGCGATCTCTTTGATTATTACCTCGAGGCACCGGGATTCCTCGGCGGCGGCTACGACAAGGCCGTCGGGGTGGCCGATCAAATTGCGGCGATTGAGCCCGCCGAGGGCTACTTTGCCCGGGCCAGCCTGGCCCAGAAGAAGAAGGATTACTTCAACGCCGAGAGCGACTTGCGCAAGGCAGCCGAATCTGCCCCGCGGCAGGTCGGCCGCATCATCGAGCTAGCCAAGTTCCTCGCCAATCAAGGCCGAACCAGCGAGAGCGACGCTCTTTTCTCGAAGGCTGAGCGCGAGTTTCCTAACTCGCCCCGGCTTTGGTTTGCCCATGCCAAGATATTGGTGAAGCAACGGCGCAATCTCGATGAGGCGAAGCAGTTGTTGCACAAGTATCTGCAAGCCCCAATCACTGCGGACGATCCTCCACGGCGAGAGGCCGAGGCACTGCTGAAGCAAGCGACCGGCGCATAACGAGCCGGATCGCCTCTCGGTACACTCAAAGAGCATGAATCTCACTGAAGCTATACGCTTCAGCCTGCAGGCGCTGCACGCGAACCGCCTTCGCACTTTCCTCACGGCGCTCGGACTGATCATTGGTAACGCGTCGGTGATTCTGGTTGTCACCATTTCCCTTGCAAGCAAGGATCTGATTCTGGATCAGATCCGCGGAATCGGTTCGAACCTCATCTATGCCCAATACGAGGCCGGCGGCCAGAGTGGCGCGAAAGTAGATTCCGACTTCATCAAGCTGTCGGATGTAAGGGCGATCCGCGAAGAGCTTTCGCACGACATCATTGCGGCTACCGCTGTGATGCCGAGCAACGACCGCATCGTCATCAACGGCAAGGAGCGCGATGTCAGCATCAACGGCATCGATGAATACTATCCCGATGTGCGGAATATCGTCGTTCTGGCCGGACGCCTCATGGACCCCGGCGATATAAATCTTCGCTCCAGGGTGGCGTTGGTCACAGAAAAGCTGGCCAAGCGTCTGGCTGGTGGTTCGCAAGCGGCTATTGGCCGGATGGTCAAGATACATGAGCTCCAATTCACCGTCATCGGTGTATTCAAGGAAAAGACCAGTACCTTCGGCGAATCTGAAGTGCTCGACGAGACAATTCTCATCCCAATTACGATCAGCCGTTACTTCACGCCGGTCGAACGCATCGATCCACTCTACGTTCAAGCGAAGTTCGCGGAGGAGGTGCCGCGCGTAACAGATGAGATCCGACAAATCCTGCAACGCCGGCATCGTCCGGGAGCGAACTACACCGTGCAGAACCTTTCCTCGATTCTCGATACCGCAAACGAGATCGCGACCGTCCTCACCATTGTGTTGATTATCGTCTCCGCCATCGCGCTGATCATCTCGGGGATCGGGATCATGAACATCATGCTCGTCACGGTCACAGAGCGGACCAGGGAGATCGGCCTCCGCATGGCCGTAGGCGCCTCGCGGCACGATGTCCTGGGCCAGTTTCTCACCGAGTCGGTCATGATTAGCCTGGTGGGCGGCATAATGGGCATCGTTATCGGACTCGCGTTGCCGCTGAGTGTCCGGCTGCTCACCGATCAGGTCCGGGTACCGATCTCCCCGCTGTCCGTGTTGGCCGCGTTTGTGGTTTCCTTCACGGTTGGCATCGGGTTTGGCCTGTTACCCGCAAACCGCGCGTCGCGTCTGAATCCCACCGAAGCGCTGCGTTACGAATAGCGGCAGATCAAGATCAAGATGTCCGCGAACGGGCGATTTCGGGCGCCCCTTCTAGCGGGGCTCCAAGCGCGCCTTCCGGCTCAAGGTAAATGCGCGTCATGTCTTCCTTGATGATGTTCAACGCGGTCTTCGGATCGTCGGCGAAGCGAAACAGGTTCAGATCGGATTCGGCAATCACGCCATGCTTCACCAATGCCGCAAAGTTCAATACCTCGTTCCAGAAAGCCGAGCCGTAAAGAACGATCAGAATGTGGCTCTCCAGCTTCTTTGTCTGAGCTAGCGTGAGAACCTCCATGAGTTCGTCGAGCGTGCCGAACCCGCCCGGAAACACCACCAGCGCCTTCGCCAGGTAAGCGAACCAGAACTTTCGCATGAAGAAGTAGTGGAACTCGAAGGAAAGCTCCGGCGTGATATACGGATTCGGGCGCTGTTCAAACGGCAAGCCAATATTCAGGCCGACCGTCTTGCCGCCGGCCTCGCTCGCGCCGCGATTGGCCGCCTCCATGATGCCCGGTCCACCACCGGAGCAGATGACAAAGCGATGAGTCGGCTCCTGTAGGCTCGAGCTCCATTCCGTAACCAGCCGTGCCAGTTCACGAGCCTCCTCGTAATATTTGCTGAGCGCGCCCGCTTCTTCAATGCGCGCCGATCCGAAAAACACGATCGTGTCCTGGATCTTTTCCTCTTGGAAATGGGCGTAAGGCCACAGATACTCCGAGAGGATGCGCAGCGGACGGCCTTCATGGCTTTCTAAGAACGCCTCATCTCGATAGGCAACCGGGCGACGTGTTGGCTCGTAGGGGGCTTGAGACATAAGTAGCCGGTTGTGTTGTGCCGGCAACTCCCGATTGTCTCACCGGCTCTTGAGGCAGGGCTCCGAGCACGATTCTGCTGGATGAAAAAGGGCCTCCTCAAGGACGGCCCTTCGTTCTCCAGATTGCAGAGTTGGGTGTTAACGCGCTGCCAGGAGCGCCCGCAGATGTCGAGCTCGTTCCGGCGACCGGAGTTGCCGCAATGCTTTGGCTTCAATCTGCCGGATACGTTCGCGCGTTACATCGAACTCCTGGCCGATCTCCTCCAGCGTATGCTCCCGCTCACAGCCAATTCCGAAGCGAAGCCGGATCACCTTTTCTTCCTTCGGCGATAGCGTCTTCAGGATGTTGGCCGTTTCGTCACGAACATTCGAATCGATGACGGCATCCACCGGCGATCCCACCCAGCGATCCTCAATCAGGTCGCCCAGCGCGGATTCACCGTCGCGGCCTACCGGTGTTTCGAGCGATACCGGATCGCGCGAAATGGTCTTCAGCTTCTGGACCTTCTCAACCGGAATGTCCATCCGCCTGCTGATCTCTTCGTTGGTGGGCGCACGCCCTAATTCCTTCTCCAACTCACGAGTCGCTCGCAGGAACTTGTTCATGCTCTCGTTCATATGAACCGGAATGCGAATCGTACGCGATTGGTCGGCAATCGCCCGGGTAATGGCCTGTCGGATCCACCACGTGGCGTAGGTCGAAAACTTGTAGCCACGACGGTACTCGAACTTGTCCGCCGCGCGCATCAGGCCTATATTGCCTTCCTGAATCAGGTCCAGCAGATGCAGACCGCGGTTGACATACTTCTTCGCGACCGATACCACTAGGCGCAGGTTGGCTTCCACCAAGTCCTTTTTCGCCCGCTCGGCTTCGATTTCGCCGTGCCGGATTACCGAGAGACTGTGCCGCAGATCAGGGAGAGAGGCGCCAACTTCACCCTCTTTCTTTTTCAGCTCGCGCTTCAGCTCCTTCAACTTCAATTGCGACGCGGCCGAATTCCGTGCCTCCAGCCGCTTCACTTCCGCATCCAGCAGCGAAATCTCGTCGGCCGCCCGCTCAATGGTCCGGACGAATTCCTTCCAGCGCACGACCAGAAACGGAATCGTCCGTAGTGATCGCGAAAGCTCTACCTTGGCGCGCGCTATTTTACCGAGCCACTTCTTGCGAAGCTTCTTGTTAGCCGCCGGAACCGCGGCATGTTTGTCAATCGTTTGCAGGAGCTTCTTGTGGGCCGCGATATAGCCGAAGAATAACTCCTTCACTTCGTTGCGGCGCTTCAGGTCGGCGGCGCTGCCCTCTTCGGCATCGCTCTGACCAAGGTCGACGTAGCAATCGACATCCTCACTGTCTTTGCGTACCAGTTCCGAGAACTCAAGCACCAGTGCTTGAATCAGCGGCGAGCGGCTGATCGCCTTCTGCATCCGCAGCTTTCCGCGCTCCATCTTGCGGGCGAGCGTCACCTCGCCTTCCCTCGTCAATAAGGGAACGGACCCCATTTCGCGCAAATACACGCGAACCGGGTCGTCTGTGTAGATCGACTCCTCTACCGGCTGAGCGCCATGAAACTCGTCCCCGTCCTGCACCTCTTCGGGATGGAAGAAATTCGCCTCTTCATCGAATGGCAGGCCGAGGGGCTCATGGACTTCAGCTAGAAACTGATCTTCGAAATGATCCACCTTTATGTACTCACCTCTTCACTACTCTCTTTGATGTCTTCAACTTGCGTAATGGCCCGCACACTGGCACAGGGCCTCAGTTCCACACAGAACACGAGGTCCGTTTGAAAATCGCCTGCCTTAGGGGAGGAATTTGACGTTTGCCGCGACCGGGACTGCGCATAAACAAAGCAACGCCATCCAAGCGCGCATAATGCGCCCTGATTATAACCTGAATCGCCGCCGAAGTTAAGTCCCTAATATGAAGATGTCCACCAAAGTGATTGGTTTCACAAATCTTAGGTCTCGTCGGGCGGGGAAGCTCCGGACTCTACTCAGTGGCCTCGGTTGAGCGCCCTCTGTAATTTGTCTAACAGTTTAAGATTTGCGTGTCAACACCAAATTTTTCAGTTCGCCCAAAAACTCCTCAACATCCTGAAAGTCCCGGTAAACCGAGGCAAACCGGACATATGCAATTTTATCCAAGTTCTTCAGCCGTTCCATTAACCGTTCGCCCACCAAAGTGGTAGCCAGTTCACGCTCCGGGCTCTCGGAGAGCATAGATTCGACCTCGTCCACGAGGTCGGCCAGCTTCCCCATACTGATTGGACGTTTCTCGCAGGCTCTCAGTAGACCGTTCAGGACTTTTTGCCGATCAAATTTTTCGCGTCTTCCGTCTTTTTTGATTACCATGTAGGGCACTTCATCGCAGCGCTCGTAAGTGGTGAAGCGGCGGTCGCAGGCAAGGCATTGACGCCGTCGGCGGATGGAATCGCCCTCTTTGCTTTCGCGCGAGTCTATGACTTTGTCTTCCCGGTGGCCGCAGAATGGGCAGGTCATGGCGAGCTCCCATCTCCTATCTTATTCAATATCTTAAACTTAAATGGAACAATCTGGTCGAGCGAGCCCGGACAGGGAAGGGCGGAAAGAGGCGGGGAAGGCAGCTACCCTTCGGATTGCACGTTCCACGAGCGCTCCAGCATAAGCGCGTACTCCCCGGAAGCGTACAGATCGAAGCTAAACTCACACCAATCAATGGCGGGCAACGGGCGGCAGAGAACCCAGGACTCAAACCAACGGTCCGCATGCCGGTGATAACGCTTCAGGAAGTCGGCGGTGAGACATTGGGCGGGCGGGACATCCTCAAATACGCAATGGAGGCCAATAGCCCGGCGGAACAGCGCTCGATAATCGAGAACACCCCATAGTTCGAGCTTTCTATGAACATTTGCTGGGGCCTCCTCAACCAGCAGATTGGCGAAGGCTTCCCGGCCCAAGCCGAGATGTGCAAATTCGTGGCGCGTGCCCGTCACCTCTACGCATTGTTCCATCCACCTTCCCAGGTCTTTTCCCACGTAAAACAGCATTCGCAGTTCTGCGAATCGGCCGCGGATAAGATTTTGCTCGAGCTCACTCTCCGGAACCAGTTGAGAAGGCAGGTAACCCCGCAGAATCAGGCTGGCTCGGGAGCTCTGTGCAAGTACGGAAGCCTCTTCCGGGGCAGAGAACGGATGGAGGATCAGGGGCGGCAGCTTGAATCTGTCGGCCTCTTGTTTACACATACAGCCCACCGCTTTGCGTGAAAGGCCTGGCTTGACTACCTGGCCGCGTCAATTGTCAGGCGCGTTACGCGTGTTCGTCGTTGCAAGTCGGCCCCTCCAATTGTCTTTATCGACATTTGCGGGCGCGAGATGAAGAAAAGCCGTTAGATTCTGGGCTTGGTTCCGGGCTTCCCGGATAAAGACAGGCAACTCTGGCCCCAGAGGGCACCCGTCCGAGGAAATGCTACTGTTTCCCGACTACGGGGACACTCACTTCACAGCATTTCTCGTCTTTTTTTGCGGTTTCGCCGTGTCCCGCCTGCTGTTTGCGGCTGAGCTCCATTTGGATGACCAAATCCAGCTGTTCCAACGGCACCGCTCCGGCAACCTGGCGTCCGTTCAAGAACAGCGTGGGTGTCTGCTGAACGCCCAGAGCCCGCCCTTGGGCCTGATTCTCTTCCACCAACTTGGCGGTTGCGCCATTTTGGACACAACTGCTTAATTGAAGTGCGTCAAGGTTCTGTTGCTTCGCAAACTCAAGGACCTTGTCATCGAGGTTCGCGCCCGAGATTTCCTTCTGATGCTCATACATGTAATCGTGATACGGCCAGAAGGCCTGCGGGTTTTGCTGGATCACACAATGCCCGGCAATCGCCGCGCGTTTCGCCCAGGTATGTACCGACTCCAGCGGGAAGTCCTTGTAGACGACACGTACTTCGTTGGGATATTTCTTGGGCAGGCTATCCCGAAGAGTCTTGGCCTCCTCGCGACAATACGGGCACTCAAAATCGCTAAAAATGACGATCGTGACCGGGGCTGAAGCCGGCCCGAAGGACGGTGCCCCGGCGGTGTCCAACTTAGTAAGGGCCGCCTTGAACGGGCTTTGGTTCAAGTCGTACACGGTCCCGCTGATTATGTGCTGGCCATCGGCAGCAACGTAGTAGACGCGATCTAATTGCTGCTTCTGAAACGTCAAATGAACGTCGACTTCGGCATAGCCCGGATAGAGGCTCGGCTTCGGATCGTCCATGACCGCTTCTACCTTGTCGGACCAGCCTTCCGCGTAGCGCAGGTACGCCACCATCCTGGCCTTATCCACCTTCGGTAATGGCTCAGGGGTGGCAGCGAGCACTGCCTGCCCCGTCGAAACCAAGCAGATAATCACGGCAGCAGTGGCGGCTGGAAGAACACGAACTTGCATATGTCTTTTTAGTGTACAGGCCAATTCTGGCTTGGCGCTTGACTGTCCTTAACCGCTCAGCGCATCAGGACTGTCTCATTGACCTGTTCGCCCATGTGTACGTGGA
>JBAUOG010000368.1:0-7722 GCA_049579625.1 Bryobacteraceae bacterium | reverse complement strand
CATAATAGCCGCGCTGCAGTTCGAGATCCGTATTGCAGATACCAGCGACTTGCATGCGGATACGAGCAAAACCCGCGGGGCGCTCCGGTAGAGGTAGGTCGCGCAGAGAGACGACACCCTGCTCGAGGTGGACAGCCAACATGTTGGTCACCGTTCGATGACCAACGTAACACTGCGAGCGAGGCAAACGCGGATTAGCAGGGTGCGCACGGGACCCATTTTGAGAAGGGCAAGTCGGCCACGTTGCGTCATAATTGTGAGCTGTTCTCGCCCTCGACCGGTGACGTGCTCTTCAAAGCCACTCATCTGGCTCAGCAATCCGGCGCCTCCGAAATCGGAATCGATATTCTGAAGAGCTTGTAGTCAGGTAGCTCTGCGAGTCGGAGATGCCATGGCGCGAGCAACCACTCGGTCGAACGCCAGCTGGTACGGAAACGAAGTTCTGAGGTTGAGCGCGTCGAGGTCATAGCCGATCTCGCCGAAGTGGTCGGTGGGCCACGGCGATTCAACTAGCGCCCCAGGCCAACTGGCTGATGCGACGCTCACCACGCCGTCGTTGTTTTGTTCCTCCGGCGTCGCACCGCGCAGCTGTATCAAAAGATGAGTTGGAATCAGTGCCGCAGAGCCGTGACCATCTCCAGTGTAGGGATAGTATGCGACGCCTGGGGTAGCCGGGACATTGAGGTTAAACAGCTTTGCCGATGAGGTAGTCAAGTCGGACAGCGCCCCGGCATTGGCCTTCAGTGAAGGGACGGCCGCGAACCACTGCGCCATCGCCTTTTCCGCCAGAACGCTCAGCAACGGGGGAGCAGCCTGGCCAGTCAGGAGGTCCGCCACGGGACTACCCCAGTGCGGCGTGGCCACCGTCGATAACGACGCCACGCGGCTTGCCAGACTGTTGAGATTCTTCGCCAGCAGGTAACGAGAGTCGAGCCCCCCCATGCTGTGCGCGATGATGTGGATGTCGCCAGTGGGAAACTTGGCCGCGATAGCAGCCGCGAGCTCTCCCGCCCGCTCCTCGATGCTACCAAGCACGCTGACCTTGGCGAACAGCGCGTCGGGATACCTCTGCGGAAGATCCCGGAAATAGTCCTTTCCCAGGACCGCCTGGGGTACGAAAAAACCACTTGCGAATACGAGATTCATTGCTGTCCATCCTCCTCTCTTGGATGTGTTGCGTATCATCTCATGCAAGTCGTTGCCAGGCTTCTTCCATCTGTGCGCCATCGGAGAGAGTGCCTGCACAAAAGGGGACGGACTTCTTGTCCCAAGCCATCACGATCTAGCTGAACCGGCGCCAAGCCCTTTGGCACATGGACAGAGCTGTCCGTCCCCGAGCACACCTGCCCCCCAACTTCCTTTGAGATTCTTTCCTCGCGGCGCGGACTAACTCACGTGGCCTTGTTCCGCACCCGCAGTGCCGCTGTCTATGGCATTGACGCTCATCTCATTGACGTGGAAGTGGATATGTGGGGCAGCGGCACCCAGCGCGACTTCATCACCGTTGGCATGCCCGACACGGCAGTCAAGGAGAGCCGGGAACGCATCAAATCCGCTCTCGTCAACTCTGGCTTTCGCTATCCCGCCAGTTCCGTAACTATCAACCTGGCCCCGGCCAACGTCCGCAAAGAGGGTGCAGGCTTCGATCTGCCAATGGCCACAGCCATCCTTGGCGCCATGGGCACCGTCCGCGATACCGAAGCCAATCTCCTAGTCGGCGAACTCTCGCTCGATGGCAGCTTGCGACCCATCCGTGGCGTCCTCTCCATTGCCGTATGCGCGCAACAGAGCGGCATCAAGAACCTGCTCGTCCCTTCGGAGAACGCCGCCGAGGCCGCCGTCGTCAAGGATCTTCAGGTCTTCGGTCTGCGTCATCTGGCCGAGGTCGTGCAGTTCCTGAACCAACCCCTCGGTTTCACCGCAACGGAGCCGTCGGCCGACACCTTTCAGGACAACACCGTCGGCGGCCCTGACTTCAGCGATGTCCGCGGCCAAACAACCGCCAAACGCGCGCTCGAAGTTGCCGCGGCCGGAAATCACAACGTGCTGATGGTCGGGCCGCCGGGGTCGGGCAAAACCATGCTCGCCAAGCGATTCGCAGGCATATTGCCGCGCCTCACCTTTGAGGAGGCGCTCGAAGCAACCCAGGTGCACAGTGTCGCCGGCGTGTTGGCGCCCGGCGTCGGCATTCTGCGTCGCCGCCCGTTCCGGTCGCCGCATCACAGCATCTCAGACGCGGGCTTGATCGGTGGCGGCATGGGCACGCCGCGTCCCGGCGAAGTGAGCCTCGCTCACCAGGGTGTCCTCTTCTTGGACGAACTGCCGGAGTTCCCCCGCAGTGTCCTCGAACAACTCAGGCAGCCCTTGGAGGACGGCACGGTAGTCATTGGGCGCAGCAACGGCACACTGGTCTTTCCCGCTCGCATCCTGATGGTTGCCGCCATGAATCCATGCCCCTGTGGCTTCCATGGCGACTCCACCCGAGAGTGTCGCTGCTCGCCGGGTATTATCCAGCGCTACCTCGCCAAGGTAAGCGGACCGCTGCTTGACCGCATCGATCTCCATATCGAAGTCCCGGCTGTGCCGTACAAAGAACTCCGCGGCCGCAGCGACGGCACCCCGTCAATTGAAATCCGCGACCGCGTCGAAGCCGCCCGGAGCGTCCAGCGTGCTCGCGGCTATTACAACTCGCAGATTCCCGTGTCGCAACTTCGAACCGTTTGTCACCTCGATGAAGCAGGCGAACGCACCCTCGAAATGGCAGTCCGCAAAATGAACCTCTCGGCCCGCGCCCACGACCGCATTTTGCGAGTCTCTCGCACCATCGCCGACCTCGACCATGCGGATCAAGTACTAGCAAAGCATCTTGCCGAAGCTGTTCAATACCGCAACCTCGATCGCAACTATTGGGGATGACCCCAGCCACTGTCTTTTTTCGTGGCCCAAGGCTGCTTTTCTGTGATCTTGGCTACGCTGGCCATAATCGAAGACGGAGCAGAATACTCAAAGCTTTTCGGAAGCCATGCCCGCTCAACACGCGGATCGGGTCACCTCCGATGTTTGTTCAGGAATTCATCGTAGATTTCCTGCATTCGATGGGCTGACGTTTGGATGGAAAACCGCGCCGAGATCCTGGCGGCGCCCGCCGCAGCCAGTTCTTCGCGCCGTTGCGGCTGTTGGATCAGCCGTCTCAATTGTTCAGCGAGCGCACCGGCATCTCCGGATTCGAACAGCAACCCGGTCTTGCCGTCGTCGATTAACTCCGGACTACCACCTACTCGAGAGGCCACCACGGAACAACCACAGGCCATCGCTTCCATGATGGCGTTGGAAAGAGCTTCGGACCGGCTAGGCAATACGAAAATGTCGATGGCATGCAGCCAGGTAGCGACTTCGTTGGTAGCGGGCTGGAATACGCACTGGCCGGCGATGCCGAGTTTCTCACTGAGCTGACGGAGGCCCGTCTCCTCGGGACCGCTTCCGACGATCAGGAGCATGAGTCCAGGAGCCGCCTTGCGAACGGCATGAAAAGCTTCGAGCAACAGCGGAAGAGCCTTCTCATTCCGCAATACGCTGACAACACCGATAACCAAGCTCGCCTGTTGCAGCTCCGGAGGCCGGCGCCGGGGGCCAGGACTGAATACGGTGGTGTCGAGGCCGTTGTAACAGACGCGAATCTTCTTGTCTGGTATGTGGTAGTGGACGAGTAAATGTTGACGTATCGCGTCACAGTTGGCCACAATCCCATGTGCCAGCCGATGCGCGATGCGAACGTATTTCCAATGCGGCGGAAAGATGGTGTCTTCGTAGCAGCGCTGGCTGGAGAGAACCGCCCGAGCCGCCGATAAACGACCCGCCGGGACACCGAAGACGGCCATAGGCGCATCAAACGCATGCACAAGCTGGATGCCGTTGTCCCGAACATAGTGCCGGAGTCGTCCGATCGCTTCAAGGCCCGAACGGCTTGCCAGTGAGTTCATGGGCAGCTCCAGAATCGAGATCCCCTGGCGGCGCAATTCATCAGCTCGAAAACCTGTTCCGATCGCGCAGCCAATATGAGGAGTGAAGCGCCTCTTATCGAACGAACGTGCCAGTTCCGAAAGCTGCCGTTCCGTGCCACCTTCGCCGAGTGACCGGGTTAGCAGGAGGACAGGGATCGGCATGCGCTCGTTAAGCCCTGGATGCGTGGACTACATCAATGGACGATGAGGCCGGGGAGGAATACTCAAGCAGCCACAGCTCAAGCACGATCAGCAAGTAAAGGAAGTACGAATTGTTGCGGCGACCCGACTCATGCTCCTGAATGGTTTCCTCAACCTTGCGAGCATTCGTAATGCCGCGGTGTCGCGCTTTGGCCGAGAGTAGCGTATCGTGAACCAATTCCCGCAAAGGACCGCGCAACCAGGTCTCCAATGGAATGCCAAAACCGCGCTTCGGCGCAGTGAGTAACTCGGCCGGCAGTCGGTCGCCCAGCGCTTTGAGGAGAATCTGCTTCCCTCGGCCGTTGCGCATCTTCCATCCATTCGGGATCCGGTTGGCCACTTCCGCTAGCACGTGATCGAGGAGCGGACAGCGGACCTCCAGCGAGGTCGCCATGGACATGCGGTCCACCTTGACCAACATGTCGCCCGTGAGCGTGGCCACGGCGCGAAAGTGCATGGCCTGCGAGACGGGGTCGCGCGTCTCACCCAGGATCGCTGCACCGAAGAACCTCTTCAAAGACGCAACATCCTGCGGCAGCATCCAATCGGGATTGAGCACCTTGGAACGCAGGAAGTAGCTGCTATGGCTGGTGTCTTCGATAAACCGTTCAATCGCCGCGGGACGGCTAATCATCCGCAAGTAGTTCTTTCCGTAAGTGGAATAGGGCAAGGCATCCGCGATGCCTGATAGTCCGGCGCGAACAGCCCTCGGGATCGCATCGAAGCGATGGCTCCGCTCTGCCTCAAAGAAGTCCGGGTAACCGCCGAAGAACTCATCGCCACCGTCGCCGCTCAGCGCGACTTTGACATGCCGGACGGCGAACTCCGACACCAGAAACGTGGGTATGGCCGACGCGTCGGCAAAGGGCTCATCGAACTGCCGGATCAGCCGCGGCACCAATTCGAGGGCATTGGGCTCTACGACCAGCTCATGGTGCTCGGTTTGGTACTTGGCCGCCAGCAAACGAGCCAACGGAAGCTCGTTAAACTGCTGCTCTTTGAAGCCGATTGAGAAGGTCTTCACGGGGCGCGAGGACTGCCGGGCCATGGACGCGACCACCAGACTGGAATCGATGCCGCCGCTCAGGAACGCGCCCAGCGGCACATCGGCGATCATGCGCAGGCGCACCGACTCGTCGAAAACGTGACGGATCTCTTCGCACACGGCGTCTTCGGAGAGACCGGCCGGCAAATCGCTGCAGGGCTCCGGAACAGACCAGTACTTCTCGATCTGCAACTGCGGCGAACCGCCGTGGGAAATCAGAAGTGTGTGTCCAGCGTGCAGCTTCTTGACACCTCGGAATGCGGAGTACGGATCGGGAACATAACCAAACTGCAGGAACAAGCGGATGGCTTGGTCGTCTTGCTCCATCGGCACGCCCGCGATGCGGAGACATTTCAGCTCGCTCCCAAAGAACAGGGCTTCCCCGGTCTCTGCATAATAGAGCGGCTTCTTCCCGAACCGATCCCGCGCCAGCAACAAGCACCGTTCCCTACCGTCCCAAATGGCAAAAGCAAACATGCCGCGCAATCGGTTCACGAAACCGGCGCCAAATTCCTCGTAGAGGTGAACCAGGGTCTCGGTGTCACTGTCGGTGCGAAAGCGATGACCTCGCGACATGAGATCCTGCCGGAGCGACTGGTAGTTGTAGATCTCGCCGTTGAAAACGACCCAGACGGTGCCGTCCTCATTCGAGATAGGCTGGTGGCCGCCCGAAAGGTCGATGATGCTGAGGCGCCGCATGCCGAGACCCACGGGGCCTTCGGTGTAGAAGCCCTCATCGTCGGGCCCGCGATGCCGGATCTGGTCGGACATCGCCTGGACGACGAGTTGCTGCGCTACGCCTCCAAACGAGAGATACCCCGCGATTCCGCACATGACTTCTAACCATTATGACTGCCCACGCGAAACCTCTTCGGCCCGAGTTTCATGGTGGCGCAGTTATTGAGGTGGCCTTTGTGGCACTGGATCCGCTGGTCTGCCGACTATAGGTGGAACCTCGCTGCCGCCTTGAGGGAACGCAAAAACACGCTTAGCTGGGCTGGGCAGAGCGGCCGGCGGAGGCGGCGGAATGATGCGAAAAACCCGAATCTGCCCGTTCCGCTCCTGGTACCACTGCGGTGCACGGAGTTGGATGGTCACGTCCGAGCTGGTGGTCTGGATGATCGCCCTACCCTCACTCTGCTCGTCCGCGGAAAGCGCCTGAGAACTCGACTGGCCGTTAATCCAGGTCGTGATAGAACACCGGTCGGCGCTCTTCGTCAATTCGGGCGCCCAGGTGACCACCACCTGACCAGGCTGCACCTCGGCGTTGAGTGGAATAGGCGGTGCCGGCAGGCGCAAATACGTCCAGATGGCAGCGGCGGCAAGCGCCGCCACGATGGCAACACCGAGTAAGATCTGAAGCCACGACGACGACTCTCGTGATTGTCGCCTTGCCCGGAGTCGCTGGATTGGCCCTTCTGGCAGAGTCTCTGTCGGTGGCGCCTCGGGCTGAAGCATCAAAACGCTGCGACCTGCACGGTAAAGCCTTTCCGGACTTCGCTCAGCAGGGCGCTCGGGAACGGACCGGGTGACGTTCTCGGTTGTTTCGACCGGCACGTTCGCTGGGACTGAGGCAGCGTGTGTTGGAACTGCGGTAGCGTTTGCCGGCGGCGAAGGGGCTTCGTCCGGCGGAGCGCTCACCGGCAAAAGAGCCGGAGAACCCTCCTCAGCCTTGGTTGAGACCGGCTCGACTTTCACATCCGGCGTGGGCGCCGGTGTCAAATCGGGCACTGGCTCCGATGGCACATCCGGCGTGGGCGCTGGCGGGACGCTCTGCTCGGTAACCAGTTGCGGGGCGAGCGGCTCTTCCATCTCGGGCTCGACCGCGTCTGGCGGGGGCGTAGGTAGCGGCGAACCCGTGACGATAGGCCTCAAATCGAAGTCTGGCTCGCTGTCATCCTGCCCGGACTGCGCGTCCTCACTAAGCGCTGAAGCCGACGCAGGCGTCGGCTCCGCCTCGGGCAGCGTAGGTTCCTCGAGCGCAAGCACTACCGGCGGGGACACTGGCGCCGGCCGGTCCGGCGCCGACTCCAACGCAGGCTCTGGCAACGGAGGAGCCGGGGTCAGCGGTTGAACTTCGCGCGCGGAGATCTCTGGGTCTGCGGCGACAGCGGGCGGCACGAATGCCGGCGACGCAGGCGTTTCCTCGGGAGTTTCCCGTGCCGCCGTCGCGTCTCCTTTTGCGGATCGCGGCAGGATGAAGGAATCGCGGCACGCTCTCTCGAGTAAACCGCCCCTTCGCGGGCGCGCCAGAAAGGCATAGCGCGTCGGCTTAAACTTTTCCGGCTTCGCCAGCAAGGTCACTTGGCGCGGGCCCGGGAAGTACTCATCGTAGATGCGGGTCTCCTGATCGGTGAGAACCAGCTCGCTGCGGCAGTTGGAGATCACCCAACCCACGACTTCGAGCTCATCGCCCGCGTCGGTGATGAGCGGCTTCGCTGCCTGCCGGCCCAACTGCTCCAAGTCGGATAGAGA
>JBAUOG010000367.1:0-8577 GCA_049579625.1 Bryobacteraceae bacterium | reverse complement strand
ACGGTCATGGGTTTGACGTGATCAAAGACCCAGGCATGTTGCAAGAAGCGGGGAATCTCTCGCGACGCCGCCGGTAGCTGCAAAGTCGCAACCTCCGGACACTCGCGGCGCATCTCGGCGCACTCCTTGGCATCGTCGTCGAGAAAGATGAAACTATTCAGGCCCAGATTCAACTGTGATCCGAGTTGAACCAGGTTTGTGTACTTCGGCTCCCAGTTGATCCGCGTTGCGGCGAGATCGCTCCACCGCAAGGGCATTTCGGGGTGTGACTCGAACGTCTCCTCCACGTCGGGCTCGTTGTTTTTGCTGACTAGCGTCAACAGCATTCCCTGCTGGGACTGCGCGGCCAAAACGTGCTGGAGTGATCGTCTCGCATCATCGATCGTCACGCCCCTGGGTCCGTCTTCGCCGCATATACCCGCCCACAGCGTGTTGTCGCAATCCAAGGCGATCACCTTGAACGGATCGCGCTGCAAGGCCAGGACCGTGCGCACGACTTGGGTGCCAAGCGCGGCGAAGAAGGCGTCGCGGTACGGGACGTGACCGGCCCGCTCACCAAGTGGATCGTCTACCTCTGTCACTTCGTAGCGAGCGATCACCGAGTCGGCGGAAAGGAGAATGATGTTGGGCTGCCCCGACAGCTCTTGGTGCAGCGTTTGCCTGAGCTCCACGCCGAGGGCTTGGTTTTCCTGGGTTTCGAGAAAGCGCGGCGAGTCCGGGCCGATCGAAACCAACCAGGGCACAAGAGAGCCCGCAGCCACCGTGCGCACCACTCGAGCCAATTCCAGGGCATGCGCCTGGATTCTCTCAAGGGAAGGCGCCAGGTCTTCCAGCCGGAACAAAACTACATTTGCGCCACTGCGATTGCCCGCGAACGGACCGGCGGGATCGAGGAGAGCCGCCAGGAGTTGCTGGTAGGGAGCGAACTCCAACTGGTACGCCAAACCCAGTTCACCTAACCAGAACCGGATCGGATCTTCCAACGGCGTGGCGGTAAATGTCGCGCCAACCAGCAAACGCGGTTTCGGCTCGATGGCCTCGGAGTTTATTGCCATGGCGATGTCAGTGCAACCGGCGCGGGCGTCGGACCGGAAGCACCTCCATTTTCCGATGCCGGCCAGAGGGTTTTCACGAAGTCCTCCAGCGCGACCCCAGGTTGAGCGTCTTCTTCGCGTACTCGACGCTGCGCTCCATGTGTTGGCGTTGCTGAAACTGGATCGCGGCAACAAAGGGCTCAGGAGTCACCCGGCCCGGAAGATCCTCCACAACCATGTTCTTGTCGTAGGGAGCCCCGCGTTTGGCCAGTTCGACGAAACGGACAAACTCCACGGCACGTGCTCGGGGATAATCATTCCAGAAACCGGGATCAAGGTAGGGAATTAGCTGGGGCGGCCGGCCCGTGATGGGCTTGATGTAGACGTACACATCCGGCTTGATCTGCCGCAACCGCCGGGTGAACGCGACGAAGTCAATGACTCCGTCGCCGAGTGGGACCCATTGAACCATGGCGCCGCCACGGTACCGTCCATCCACTCGATCGCGTTCCTGGGATTCATAGATGACGGAATCGCGGAGGTGAACGCAGAGCGCGTAGGGGCCCAGGATTTCGAGCGTGGTTAAGGGATCCTCCAGGACAAAAACCGGGTTGCCGGTGTCCAGGTAGGAGCCCACGAATTCCTTGCCCGCCGCCTCAATCACATCGCGCATTTCCCAAGCCTGAAGGTCTTTGTGGTTCTCGATGGCAAACTTGAGGTTCGCGTCCATCGCCTGCGACCGGACCGAGCGCAGGAGGCGGGCCATGGTTTCGATGTGTTGATCGATCGTACCCGAAGGGAGGTGGGCCCGATCGGCGGCCAGCAGACAACGAACCAATGGCGATCCGACGGCCTTAGCGCGTTCAATCCCGAGCAGTAACTGTTGCCGGGAGGCCTCCGTCTGCGCCGCTTCCTTCGGGAGCACGGCGCCCACACCAGTCTCGATATGCAGATTCAACTTCCTGGCGTACTCACCAACCTCCTTCCAGTGTGCGAGGCTACCCGAATCCGGATCGGTGGAGTCCTGCAGAAAAACGCCGTCCAGCTTCAAGCCGGCAGCATAGTCAAGCAACTCCTTGTCCCGCCAGCGCATAGCGCGAAGACAGTAGGTGTTGAGGCCTAGCGGCTGCGAAGCCTCGAGAGGAGCCTGCCGCGTGTAACTTGGGACCAGTGGCAGCAGGGATACAGCCGGACTGAGGAGGAATTCTCTGCGTCGCATCGCTTAAGAGTTTCTTGAGATCTCGCCGAAACCGCGAGGCTATCACAGCGTGATTTCGTGACCTGACGTCCGGCCAGGATCACATGCATCAAAAAATGCGGCTGATCGAGCTTTCCCGATCAGCCTTTTGAATGTGTGTGTTGGAGGAGAAATGAAATGACGATCAGAACCAGAAAAACCAAAAACCCTGCCCTGGAGAAAACTCAGGGAATGCCATGAACGCACTGGCCGCTCACACCGCAGCGAACATTAAGTTTGCTTTAGTATGCGTCAGCCATTGAATTGTGTCAACACTGAAACGCCGTTTAGGTTCTCCAGCGCCTGAGAAGACCAGTAGCCTGTTTTGCACTAGGTTGTGTGAATCGCGAACCGCTTCTGCTTCCCGGGCTTGCATTTTGTGGCGGATTGCTCGCTGGGCGCTTCTTTTTCATGGAGATGCGGGGCTTTGGCATAGCTGTCGCTACCGTCGCGGCGCTGATGCTCATAACCTTTATGGCAACAAGGAAGAAGAATCTCCGCCTTCTATCAGTAGTTTTACTGGTGACAGTCGTCGGGCTTGGAGTCCAATCCTACCGGCGACCGATGCCAGCCCCGCAGCTTGACGCGGAAGACTCGGAGACGGTCGTTCTCAGCGGCTGCGTCGTGGACCCTCCCGTGTTCTCACCGGATCGAGAACGTTTTCTCCTTCAACTTGCTCCGAAGGCCGACGCGCTGGTTGTCGTAACCCTAAAAGACGGCGAACGGCTGTCCCTGGACTATGGGCAGCGGGTGGAGGTGATCGCGAAAGTGCGCCAGCCGCGTCGGTTTGAGAACCCTGGCGAGTTCGATTACCCGCTCTACCTGGCTCAACAGCAGGTGTTTTGGACCGCCTCCGTTCGCGGGACATCGGAAATACATCCCGTTCCGGGCCGTTGTGGCTCTCGCATGGTCGCGCTTCTATACGGTATACGGACGACCGCCCTGGGGCGCCTGGAAAAACTCTATGCGGGCGACTCTCGAACTGCGGCACTGCTGCAAGCGATTCTGTTGGGGCAGACGGTCGGCGTGGAACGTCGCTGGACAAACGATTTTCGGCTCACCGGGACCTACCACGCATTGGTCATCTCCGGGCAGCACGTTACCGTGCTGGCGCTATCGCTATTGTTCTTGCTGCGATTGCTGCATCTGGGGAGGATCCCGTCTTTGGGCGTTGCGGCCGTAGCCTGCTGGTTCTATGCGTTTCTATCCGGCATGGGTTCGCCGGTGGTCCGGGCAGCCGGCGGGTTCACGCTATTGCTGATCGCGTCGTACTGCTTCCGCCGCATACGCATCCTGAACTCGCTGGCGATTGTGGCGTTCATCTATCTGTTCTTTTCGCCCGACTTATTGTTGGACGCCAGTTTTCAGCTTTCCTTCCTCTCGGCAGCGGCAATCGCCGTTTTCGCTATGCCGTTGATGCAGCGGTGCACCGTGCCAATGCGCGCCGCTGTGAGGCGTTTTCGGCAACCCCGCTACGATCTCAACATCGACGATCCCGCTGCCTCCCAATGGCGCGTCGAGCTACGACTTCTGGCGGAAACCATCCGGCTCTGGACAAGCTGGCCGAGAGGCGTGGTTCTGTGGCTCGTCGAGTGGGGAACGCGGCTCACGGTATTCATCCTTGACGCGATGCTGATCTCGGCTTGTATCCAGTTCGCACTGGCGCTGCCGATGATCATGTACTTTCATCGTTTATCGCTGACGGGCCTCACGGCCAACGTGATCGTTGTTCCACTTCTTTCGGGCGTCATCCCCGCAGGTTTCGCCGCGATTCTCACCGGTTGGCACTGGCTGGCATGGCTGACCAAGCTGCTGCTGAATTGGGCTGAGGCGGTGGCCACATGGCATGCAAATATCGAGCCGGGCTGGAGGATCGCGGATATCCCGGTGGCGCTTAGCATCGCCTTC
The DNA here is from genome assembly GCA_049579625.1 of Bryobacteraceae bacterium. Classification (GTDB taxonomy): domain Bacteria; phylum Acidobacteriota; class Terriglobia; order Bryobacterales; family Bryobacteraceae; genus CAJCIT01. Next base: position 4,398 of record JBAUOG010000367.1, on the reverse strand, counting down.
GCGGCTTCTCTCGTCCTGCTTGCCTGGACGATTCGAACGGCCCAGACGGCAAGTCAGAGCGGTAAACGGAAGAAGGATCCAGTGGCCCCGGACGACGTGTCCGTTGTGGCGCAGTCTCCAGCGAGACGGAATCGGTGGACAAGGCTGGCATGGATTTGTTCGCTGGCTCTGTTTACGGCAATCTACGCGCAATTATGGCCGCCACTAGTGCGGGCAGGTTGGCTCGAGGTCTCGGGCCTGGATGTTAGCCAGGGGGACAGTCTATTGGTCGTGTTTCCACGCGGCGCCACGATGCTGGTGGATGCCGGCGGCTTCCCTGGCCTGGAGCGCATGACACACAAACCCCAGATTGACATCGGCGAAGATGTGGTGTCTCCCTACCTGTGGTGGCGCAGGATTCACCGGCTTGACTATGTTGTTTTGACGCACGGTCACTCCGACCACATGGCCGGACTTCCGGCCGTAATGGATAACTTTCGTCCCAAGGAACTCTGGACGGGCGCCGAGCCCAACACGGCTGCCTGGCAAGCGGTAGAGCAGCACGCGGCGCGTGATGGCGTACGAACGCTACAACTGCGCAGGCAGGTGAAACCCTTCTGGATTGACGGCGCCGAGGTGCGGGTGCTGGCGCCATCGACCGAATATCAACCCGGGCCCGACGCGCACAACAACGATTCGCTGGTGCTGGAGATTCGGTTTGGACAGCGTTCTGTTTTCCTTGCAGGCGATGCAGAGCTCGCGGTGGAGGGTGAGATGCTGGCCGATGGACTAGTGCGTCCCGTAACGCTGCTCAAGGTGGGCCACCATGGGAGCAAGACTTCATCCAGCGAGGAGTTTCTCTCCGCTCTGAATCCTCAGTTTGCGCTGATCTCGGCGGGGTATAAGAACCAGTTTCATCACCCACACCCGTCGGTAATCGCCCGGCTTGCGAATCACAGAGTGACCGTCCTACGCACTGACGAGCATGGCCTGATTACATTCAGAACCGACGGGGAGCACGTAGAATTCTCGGGCTTCAGGTGAGCGTTGGATTCTGTTCCGAGTCGAGTTCCCCTTCGTCCGCCGCGGCCGGACCGGCTGCTTCGGCCTCAGCAAGCGCCTGGCGAGCGCGGTCGACCTGATCGTGCGGCACCCGCACTTCGATCATGAGAGACGGTATGGGATCCACGTCCGCCGTGATTACGGTGATGCCGCTTTCCTCAAGGACGTTCCTAATGTTCATTGCCTCCATTTCGGCGTTCGGACCCTGACCCGAAAAGATCAACTCGGTATCCAGATGATCAGTGGGGTCGCCTGTGACGTCTTGGGTATCCATACACACGAGCATACGCCCGTCGGTCCCCTTGTTTGTAAGACCAGCGCGAGGAAGATTACCGGCAGAACATGTAAGAAATTGTCTGACATCGCCGGCTGCGCGTTGCCGATGCTCCGTTAGAATGGAGGCGGAGGAAACTTATGGCAGAAGATAACGCGGGTGTCGGTGCGATTTGGTTCGTGGCTGGCGCAGCCGTGGGTGCAACGCTGGCATTGTTGTTCGCCCCCGAATCAGGTGCAAGGACCCGCCGCAGGCTGGCGAAACATGCGCAACGCGGGAGCAAGGCACTGTCCGAAGGTGGTCGCGATCTGTATGATCGGGGCCGGGACGTTTACGATCGCGGCCGTGAAATCGCTGAAGAAGCGGCCGAGATGTTTGAGCGCGGCCGTAAGCTCGCCGAGAAGAAGGTCGACGAAGTCCTCTAGATAGAACTGACTGTTTCGAGGGATAGCTATGTCATCCGTTACCATCGCGCAGCTCGCGCCATTTCAAAACGAGGCGTACACCGACTTCACGCAACCGAAACACGCGGCTTCGATGCGCGCGGCGCTGGCGAAGGTGCGGTCGGATTTCGGCCGGGAGTATCCGCTTCGGATTGCCGGCGAAGTACGGCAATCAACGGATAAGCTGAAATCCGTAAATCCTTCAAATCCTGCCGAGGTCGTGGGTATTCATCATAAGGGCTCCGAGAAAGATGCGATCGATGCGGTCGAATCAGCCTACGCATATTTCCCCAAATGGAGCGCGGTTCCGGTTGAGGAGCGTGCGCGGCTGGTGGTCCGCCTGGCCGAGGTGATCCGGGAGCGCAAGTACGAGTTCGATTCGTGGTTAGTGCTGGAGGCGGGCAAGACCTGGAACGAGGCGGAAGCCGATGTTTCCGAAGCGATCGACTTCTGCGAGTACTACGCGCGGCTGGCGCTGAAGCTCGCTCGTCCCGACCCGCTGGTGCAGCTCTCTGGCGAACGCGACGAACTGGTCTATCTGCCGCTCGGAGTCGGGATCGTGATCCCGCCTTGGAACTTCCCGCTGGCAATCCTGCTCGGCATGGCAACGGCGGCGCTGGCGACCGGTAATACGGTGGTGATCAAACCATCTAGCGATACACCGACCATCGCCGCCAAGTTCGCCGAAGCTCTGCTCGAAGCGGGATTCCCTCCGCAATGCTTCTCGCTGCTGGTTGGGAGCGGCGCGGCTATCGGCGATGTGCTGGTATCGCATCCCAAGACACGGTTCGTGTCGTTTACCGGGTCGCGCGAGGTCGGATTGCACATCAATGAGCTGGCGGCTAAGACGGTGAAGGGCCAGGTGTGGATCAAGCGCGTTGTCGCCGAGATGGGCGGCAAGGACGCGATCGTCGTCGACAAGGAAGCGGATCTCGACCAAGCAGTTACGGGCGTCCTGTTCTCAGCCTTCGGCTATCAAGGGCAGAAGTGCTCGGCCTGTTCCCGCGCCATCGTGCATGAGGCCGTCTACAATGAGTTCCTCGACAAGCTGGTTGCCAAGGCGAACGCGCTGACGCTGGGTCCGTCGGAAGACTTCGACAACTATATGGGGCCGGTCATCAGCTCGCGCGCCAAGGATACGATCCTGAAGTACATCGAGATCGGCGCGCAGGAAGGCCGTGTGGTAACAGGAGGCGGACCTACCCAGGGAGACGGCTACTTCATTAGGCCGACCATCATCGCGGACGTCGATTCGAAGGCCCGCATCTTCCAGGAGGAGATCTTTGGCCCGGTCCTGGCGGTGACGAAAGCCCGCGACTTCGACCATGCCCTGGAACTGGCCAATGACTCCGAGTATGGACTGACTGGCGCGGTATATTCCAAGAACCAGAAGCACGTGGACAACGCCCGCAAGCACTTCTTCGTGGGCAACCTGTACATCAACCGGAAGTGCACGGGCGCCATGGTGGGGGCGCATCCCTTCGGTGGCTTCAACATGTCGGGCACCGATTCAAAGGCCGGCGGCCCCGACTACCTGCTGCAGTTTGTTCAGGCCAAGTCCATCGCCGAGAAGGTGAGCTAAGCAGCGATGCTATGCTGGTGGTGCCCCGAATAGAAGGGGACCAACTAGTCACAACTCTAGGGTCAAACACGATCGACACGACGAACGGGAGGGCTTCGGTCCTCCCGTTCTCCTTTTAGCGGTCAACGAACTTGACGTTCGGCGAGGCTAGGGAGATCAGGTTGCCATGCCGCGCTGGGGCGAGCGCGGCGGTGGCGGATGCCTTGTCGTAGCTGGAGACCAGGTCCGCGGTGACATCGTAGGTGGTCTCGTTGTAGAGGACCGGAGTATTGGGGTTCCCCACGTCCAGCACCAGCGTGTAGCCGTTATCCTTGGCGTACTTCTTGATGAAGACGAGCAGCTTCTGCCCGAGAGTCTCCACCAGCTTCTGTTCCTCCTTGGCGACCGACTCCTGGGCATCCTGCTTGTTACGGTCAAGCTTCTTCTGTTTGTCGGCTAAGTCATGTTCCAACTGGCTTCGGGCATCGTCCGAGAGCAAAGTGCCCGACTTCTGAAGCTGGTCGGTTATTCGGGAGACTTCGCTTTCCCGGGCCTGAACCTCCTTCTGCTGAGGCTCGAACTTCTGGTCGAGATCGAGGGTGGCCTGCTTGCCGTCCTTGGTGGCGGTCAGAGCGATGCTGAGGTTGACGACGGCGATTTTAGGCACCGCGGGCGTTTGGGCGGAAAGCAGGCTCGCGAACAGGGCGGTGGCGGCGATGGCAGCCAGGGTGTGGGAACGGGACATCAGGATCTCCTTGTAGAACGGACTAACGGTTGACGGGCTAGAAGGGGCCTGGGTTCCCCATGGGGTTCGCGTTCGAACTCATCTACCTGATTATAAATGACTTAGATCGAAAATTGTGGAAGACAGTGCGGGCGGAAGTTCGTTTCGCAAAAACGCTGTAAACTACTAACCATTAGTGATTTAGAGTCAAATCAGCAACTCCTGGATGGGCCGGGCCGCCGGATCCACGAGTGGGAGAGATCGACCGTCGGGCTGCCGGAACTCAGTGGCGGGATCGATGCCGAAGGAATAGTAGATGGTGGCGGCGATCTCGGCTGGGGTGGTGGGCCGGTCT
>JBAUOG010000366.1:0-19786 GCA_049579625.1 Bryobacteraceae bacterium | reverse complement strand
GCCGGCCCCGTTGATATGATCGGTGCTTCGGCTGCGACGCAAATCAAAGGAGGGTGCGATGAAATCTCTTCCGCTTTGGATCTTGCTTGGCGAATTGTTAGTTCTTAGACCGGTGATCGCCGCCACGGTGCCCGATGAGTCAGTCATACCGCAATGGTCCACCACACTTCGGGTCATGCTGAAGGCCAGAGAAGCCAACTTTCTGGCCTTCAGGGCGACTAACAAGCCTCCTGAAAGGCCACTCACCGACGAGGAGCTATTAAACGGAGTAAAGTCGCAACGCCCCAACTTGCCATGGTTGGATGGCGCGGAAGACTGCCAGATTGAAGAAAACCAGCCAGCTGCGGACCTAACCTGGTACCGTTGTTACTTTCTTCCGACCGGGCCGTCGGCAGCCGACATGCAGAGCGATTTCGTCCGTCTTGTGCGGCTAGTGGAAAAGGCAACCGGAGTTACGGCCACGCGAGTCTCAAACTCATTTGTCAACCCAAGTTTTGAAAACCATAATGTCCATGTAGGTATGGTTGTGGTGGACTCAAAATGGTCTCCGAATAGCACGTGTCAGGTCGTTTCGCTCCCAGTTGGCAAGACGCGGTTGGGGAGCTGTTTGCTGGTCTGGATCAACTCTCCATTGCCTCCGGGTTATAGCCTAACATCAACGCCGACAGGAAAGAGCAGGGAGATCGACGAAATAATCAAATCAGGTCGCTATACCCAGATGCCACCTGCCGAACGCGCTGGATCATCTGGTTCCGGATTGGCTTCGATCAGGATAACTAACAGCACTGCCTACACTCTGACTATCGTGTATGACGGTGTTGCTTCTGCTACGTCTACAATTCCTGCGCACGGAAGTAGTACGCTTCAGTTGCCGGCAGGGTCTTTTAGAGTGCTTGGTCGCGTCTCCGAGCCGGGCGTTTTGCCGTTTATAGGACGTGAGACTTTCGGCCCTGGTGACAACCTCGTGACTGACTTTTTCGTTAAATAGCAGCTGCTTTGGAAACCCGGGTTTTCCTCTGTCCCGGGTTTCCCTCGGGATCTACGACAGCGGCTCGCGGCTATTCCTTGGTTGTCTTAGTTTCCTAGCCCGGCCATCTGAGAATTCATCTCTCAGGTATTGGGCTTGGATGCTTGCCATGTAACATTGTTACCTCGGCTTCTCGCCGGGGTTTCAAGGGCGCAGCCCTTGGTTATACTTAGATCAGAACTAATTCAGATGTTGTCGGCATTTGATCCCAGGTGCGTCCTTCGAGTATGCGTCCCGTCTTGCCCTTTTGAAGTCCACCCCATTTTCTTAAAGAAGAAGGGTACACCGGCTTTTAGGCATTGGTCCCGCGCAATGGAGTTCGAAGTTGCCGCCGGCCACTAACAGACATTGAGACTTGCTGAAAGAGGCCGAGATCCTCTTGCCACGCGCGCGGTTCCATGTGGATGTATTTCTTTGCAATGAGCTGTCGAGTCCCGATAGGAGAGAACTGCGGTCGACGGAATCTTTCAACAATTCTTTAAGTTCTCGATTACGATTTGTCCGAGATGGGCGGAGGGCTTTTCTCCCTGACCAGCCCCAGATACTCCTGCAACTCGGGCGCGAGCCCGCTTTCGACGGCAATCCATTCCCCCGTGGATGGCGATCGGAACCGCAGGCGGTGCGCATGCAGAAAGAAGCGGTTTAGTTCGGGGTAGCCGGGGATAATCTTCGGTGCGCCATACAGCGAATCGCCCACGACCGGATGTTTCAAGAAGGAGAGATGAGCGCGGATCTGGTGCGTCCGCCCGGTACCGATCCGCACTTCCAAGTAGTTGAAGAATTCAAAGCGCTCTAAAACTTTGAACTCCGTATAGGCGCTGCGGCCGGTATCGAAGCGCGCCGTCATGCGAGTGCGGCGAACCGGGTCGCGAGAGATGGGCCGGGAAATGTGTCCTTCGATGGTTTCCATCTGGCCGTGCACCAGCGCAAGGTAGACCTTTTCTACTTCCCGCGTCTGAAACTGCTCAGCCAGCGCGCGATGAGCCTGGTCTGTTCGAGCGACTACCAGAACGCCGCTGGTGTCGCGGTCCAGGCGATGGACAATGCCGGGCCGCAAATCGCCACCGACGCTGGAAAGCGATTCAAAGTGGTGGAGCAGGGCATTCACGAGAGTGCCCTGGTGATTCCCGGCGCCCGCATGCACCACCATCCCGGCGGGCTTATCCACCACGACGACGTCCGCATCTTCATAGAGCACATGCAGCGGGAGGTCCTCGGCCTCGGCTTTGAGCGGCGGAAGACTCGCCGGCTCTACGGAAATGCGCTCGTCGCCGCGGACCAGGTATGAGGCCTTGGCGGCGTCAGCGCCAACCAGGACGCGGCCTTCCTTGATCCAACTCTGCAAGCGCGCCCGGCTGTATTCCGGCAATCGCTCATGCAGCAGCGAATCCAGCCGCTTGCCCCGGTCGTTCTGTTCCGCTTGTACAGTCACTATTCCGTATTCTAGTGAGGTGCTCATCTTACGCAAGCGCCGCGTTCTGAACGTTCCTGCTCCGAGCTTCGAGCCACTGGATCGCGAACCTCGTGTCTGACCTCGCGCGGCGCCGCACTCTCTTCTTCCTGGGCCTCTTTGCGGCGCTGCTCGCATCGCGCCTTTGCCATCTCCATATTCTTTGGGCGGAAGAGGGCTACGGGTCGGCCGGCGCGGTCCAAATACTTCACGGCAAGATGATCTACCGCGATTTCTGGTTCGACAAGCCGCCCCTCGCGGCCTTGCTGTATGTGCTCTGGGGAGGAAGCGCCGGCTGGGCGCTGCGCCTTGCTGGCTCCCTATTCGGCTTGCTGACTGCGTTCGCCGCCTGGCGCTGCGCTTCTGCCTTGTGGTCGCAACGAGAAGGATATTGGGCGGCCGGGTTGGTCACGTTCTTTCTGATCTTCGACATGCCTGCTGCCGTGATGACCCTGGGCCCTGATCTCATCGTGGTACCGCTGGCCTTCGCGGCCGTCGGGTTCGTCTCGAGGAATCAGCCGGTCTGGGCAGGCGTGTGGTGTGCAGTCGCGGTTCATTCCAACGCCAAAGCGCTGCTACTGGTTGCGGTGGTGATGATTTGGGGCGGTCGCCGTCAAGCCTGGAAGATCGCGGCGGCATCTGTTGGTGGCGTAGTCATCGGTTTGGCCGGACTAATAATAACCGGCAGCCTGCGTGCCTATTGGACACAAGTATGGGAATTCGGTAGCCTTTATTCCCGCGACACGTTCGTGCAGGATCCACTACGCGAGGGTGTAGTCCGCTCATTGAACTGGCTAGGGTTCCACCTCGCCTTGGTGATACCGGCGGCGATAGCGCTAATCAAAGACAAGGGAACCACTCGCTGGAGATTCGGATTCTGGCTCTGCCTTGCGACGGCGGGCGTGGTGGCAGGCGAACGTTACTTCCCGCGTTACTACCTCATTCTGGTACCACCTGTAACATTGTTAGCGGCCCGGGGCTTCGTTTTGCTAAGTGGATGGTACCGGAAAGCGGATGCGGTACAAAGTGGTACCAGCGAAGAGGCCACATCACTTGCGAGAGTGGCACCGACGTTGGGTCCACAATGGCGTTGCGTTTTCTGTGTCTGTCTGGGATTGCTGCTGATTCCGCTAATCCGGTTCGGTCCGCGTTACGGCGGGCTCGCGGTGGACCTCTTGGCAGGGAGGCCACATCACTGGGCGGACGTTGCGCTGAACCAGGACAGTCAGGAAGTTGCCTCAGAGATTTCCGAGTTTATTCGCTCTCGGGGGATCAGTGACCCATCGTTGCTGGTATGGGGATACCGACCGGACCTATTCGCGTATACTCAACTTCCAGCAGGCACGCCCTATCTCGACAGCCAGATGTTGACGGGTGTGATTGCCGACCGGCATCTAACGAACACTAAGGTGAGCCTGCCAGGTGCGGCGCAGAACCGGCTTGCGCTGGCCGAATCGCGGCCCACGTTCATTGTGGACGGGCTGGGAGTGCTGAATCCAAGGCTGGCGATCACGGAATATCCGGAGCTTCATTCGTGGCTGTCGGAGAATTACGAAGAGGTAGGGCGCACGAAGGACTCGGTGGTGTTTGTGAGACGCGACCGATAGGTGGCCGCCGATTAACGCTGATTGACGCCGATTTGTAGCGGAGACTCATGGACACGAAACTGATACACGAAGTTATGGCGGAGTCGCAGGCTGGGAAACTGATTTTTCCCGAGGTCGTGCGCCGGCTCCTGGAGGCCGGCGTCGAGTCCTATTTCGCGGATCTGGCTAGAGCAGAAGAGACGATCTATATGCTCGATGGCAAGACCCTCGCGGAGAAGATGACGCTTCCCTTGGCGGCGATCGGAGAGGAGTTCTCTTTGGACGGGATCGTCTCGGCGATCCGCGCTGCTCAGACGGATACGATCCGATATCCCGAGTTCGCGAACCGCGCTACAGAAGCCGGAGTAATCGGCTACTGGGCCTTTCTGACCGGCAAAAAGGTGATCTATTTCGGACGCAATGGCGAGTTTCACGTTGAGGAGTTTCCAAGGCCCAAGGCGTAGCGGCCATTATGAAGTGTGAGCTTACTCGGGATGTCCGTGTCCGTACCGCAACTCGCCAGCCTCAATCCGAATTCCTAGAACATTTTCTTTCGGCGGCAAAGGGCAAGTGGCATACGGCGTGAACGTGCACGGCGGATTGTATGCGCGGTTGAAGTCGAGCACCACTTTGCCGTTGGCAGGCAGCGGCGTATTCAACATGCGCCCGGCCTGGTAGGTTTCGGTTTTGCTGGTGAGGTCTTTGAAGATGAAAAACAGGGTCTTGCCTTCGTAGATGGGCCGCATCCGAAAGGTCTGCCCTTGCAAAGCGAACTCGACGACGCCGGGACTGATCTCCATTTCCGTCTCGCCTAAAATGTTCGGCACGGGGATCTTATGTTCGTCCGGGATGAACTTCGCTTCAATGCGGTATTCCGGATTGACAGGGAAGTACTTCATGCCGGTGAAATGCTCCAGCACCGGATTCTGCTTATCCTTTGCCCGCAGCGCGAGCCGCTCGCCCCGCTTGATGACAAAGAACGAAATGCGGTCAACAGATACGGTGTCGGGGTTGTCGCCGGTGTAGTTGAGAACGACCGCGCCCGAAACAGGCTTGTGATTCACTTGCAAGCGGTCTCCCGCCAGGTTGGTAAGTGTAACGGTTCCGTCGTCAAGCCGGATCTTGGCTACAGCCGCCGGCGCGGAGCCAGCCGGCAAGACAAAGTCGTTTGTTTCACCCGAGCCGATTGTGTTGTCACCTGGTCTCAGCCAGAACAGGCCCACCAGCGTCAGCCAGCCATCCGGAGAGCGGAGGCCTTTGTCCCGATGTTGCTGCCAAGCAGCGATCTCGTTGCGATAGTCGTTGGGGATGTTGGCGGAGGAGGCCATGGCCATCAGTGCGACAAAGCCCATCAAGAACGAGGTCATTGACAGATTGTAGCCGAAAACTCTGTCGGAGTGCACAACGAGCAATGATGAAAAAGGTCTCGGCATTTTAATCGGAACGGCGCGCTCCTCAGCTCATCGGGGACACCCCGGGCTGATGTCATGCTCACTTCCAACGTCTCAAAGCGCCGGCGGAGCGCCAGCTCGCCGTGCGCACTGTAGGCGTGTCCCCAAACGCGACAAAGCTCGTCAACCGCGGGCTTTCTTGGGCCTCCCACCCAAGTAATTTCAGAGCAACCCCGACCGTGAGGGAGGGGATACTGGCCAGCGCCACCCATCCAGATCAGCACTCTACTCAATTGAGGAACTGGAGCGTCACGCCGAGGCTCAAATCCACCACCAAACCATCGCCAACATGAAGCGCGTCTCCTGACCGGGTTCACCCAGCCACGTGGCGCGGGCCGCCAGGCCTGCTGAGCCGAGACTAGATTCGTCTCGGCTTTTATCACCTAATATCGACGAAAACTTCTCACAATTCGCGAAGCTGAAGCCCCGGCGGCCTCGCTTCAACCCCTGCCGAAACGAGAGGTGTGCAAACCCGTCTTGTTATGGGTCGCAGGTAGCCAAGCCGCCCCACAATAGAATGAGGGTTGGTTTCCAACACCGACAGCCGGCGATATCCGCCACGCCCGATTCTGGGAGTGGGTGCTCTTATTTATGACGGGGGTTCGATCCTGCTGGTGCAGCGCGGCCACGAGCCATTGAAGGGTTTCTGGTCGCTTCCGGGCGGCGCCGTGGAAACGGGCGAGCACCTTGACGAGGCGATTGCCCGCGAGGTTCGCGAGGAGACCGGGCTTCTGGTGCAGCCCACGTCGATCGCCACGATTTTTGAACGCATCATGCGCGATGCGGACGGCCGTGCCGAGTATCACTATGTGCTGGTGGACTATTTCTGCACCGTGCTCAGCGGAAAGCTCCAGGCGGGCGATGACTCGGATCAGGTGAAGTGGGTGCCGCTCACCGCGGTTGAATCTGTCAAGCTGACGGAGGGCACCCGCGAAGTGATCCAGAAAGTACACCCCAGCCGCGTTTCGGATATGCCGCTGTTTCGGGCCTAGCTCATCCATGCCATTCAGCAGCCAGTCGCTATTGCAGTTCGACGAACTTAAGGAATTGGTCGCTTCCTACGCGGGCAGCGAGGCCGGCGCCGAACTGCTGCTCGACGTGGAACCCGGTGGCAATCGCTTTGCGGTGGAAGCGGACCTGGCGGACGCTGGTGAAGCCATTACGTACTTGCGCGAAGCAGCGAATCCGCAGGCCTCGCGCGGCGCCGCGGTGCGATTGCGCTTCAATCAGCTGCATGATGTTCGTCCATCACTGACTGTGCTGCGCGTGGAAGGCGGGCGTCTGGACGGCCGGGCGCTGTTGGATTTATTCCAGGTGCTCGAAATCGCGGGCGAGTATCGCACGCTGCTGGTGGGAGTGCGGGAACGCTTTCCGCGACTGGCACGCCGAGCCGACTCGATGGCGGATCTGCGCGGATTCGTGCGGCGTTTCGGCAAGGCGTTCTTGCCGGACGGTTCACTCTCTGACCAAGCGAGCGTGGCCCTGGGACGGATTCGCCGCGAGATGGAGCGGCAGCAGAAGACTATCCAGCAATCTCTGGAGCGGTTCCTCCGCGAGCATCGGTCTGACGGCACCGTTCAGGAAGACTTCGTTACCATCCGCGACGACCGGTTCGTGGTGCCGATCGTGGCCGGCCAGAAAGGCCGCGTTGATGGCGTGATTCACGGCTCCAGCGGATCAGGCCGAACGCTGTTTGTGGAGCCGCTGGAGACGATCCAGCTCAACAACCAGCTGGTTCGGCTGCGGGAAGACGAGCTTCGCGAAGTGGATCGCATTCTCGCCGAGATTACGGAAAACCTGCGCGAACACCGTGACGAGATCATTGCGTGCGCCGAGACGCTGACGCATCTCGATTTCCTGTTTGCGAAAGCTGGGTTTGCAGCCGACTTCGAGGCCGTCATCCCGAAGTTCAGTCCTGATTCCGAGCGGCGAATGGTTCTCGAGAACGCCCGGCATCCGCTGCTTGAATCGGTGCTGCGCAAGCAGCGGCGTCCTATTATTCCCATCTCCTTTGAACTGAACGAGGGGCGGCGTTGTTTGTTGATCAGCGGTCCAAACACCGGTGGCAAGACCGTCACAATGAAGACCACGGGGCTGCTGGCGCTGATGGCACACGCGGGTCTCCCGGTGCCTGTGACGGGAGCGGTCTTCCCGTTCTTCGATGACGTTCTGGCCGACATTGGCGATAACCAGTCGATTGCAGAAAGCCTAAGCAGCTTCTCGGGCCACCTGATTCATGTCAAGCAAATGATGGAAGCGGTGACCCCGAGCAGCTTGGTGTTGATGGATGAGCTCGGCCGCGCGACCGATCCGGAAGAAGGAGGAGCGCTGGGCGTCGCGATTCTCGACCGCTTCCGGCAGACGGGCGCCTTCTGCCTGGCGTCGACACATCTTCTGCCTTTGAAGCTCTACGGGACGAGGACGGCCGGAGTGGTCAATGCGTCCATGGGTTTCGATGAAGCGACCTTGCAGCCGACTTATCAGCTGCGTGTTGGGCTGCCCGGGAAATCGGCTGGGCTCGACATTGCCAGCCGCCTGGAGTTGCCGGCCGATGTGATCGCGCATGCGCGCTCCGTGCTGCCGAAGCTGGAGGCCGATTTTCAGAACCTGCTGGTGGAGTTGCATCGCCAGATCGAAGAACACGCCGAGCAGCAGCGCCAACTGGCAAAGGCGACCGGCGACCTCGAACAGCAGAAGGCCACGGTGGAGCGCGAGGCGATCCAGCGCGAAGAGAAACGCCGCCAGCAATGGCAACGGCAGGTCGAAGAGTTGGTGACTCGTTTCGACGTGCAGGCGCGTATGACCATCGATAAAGTCGTCAACGCAGCAGACCAGAAGAAGGCCGCCGAGCAGGCCGCGCGCTTGATCGCCAAGACCAAGCGAGAGTTTCGCGAAGAGGCCACCGAGGCGCTTCAACCGCCAGCCGGTCAGCCCGCGCCGCCACCGCTGCCGGTCCTGAAAGAGGGCGCGAGGGTGCGGCTGAAAGATGTGCGTGAACCGGCGACCGTGCGCCGCATCCTCAAGAACGGATTGCTCGAGGTGGAAGCCGGCTTCCTCAAGATGCAGATCTCTTCGGAGGACATTGCCGAAGTGCTCTCCGGAGCTGCGCAGCCGAAGCTTCCAAAGAACGTCTCGCTGGCGTCCGGGCCGAGTTGGGATGTATCGTACCGCGAGATCAACCTCATTGGCCAGCGCGCCGAAGAGGCTCTCGAACACGTCGACAAGTTCCTGGATTCAGCTGCCATGGCATCAGTGAATCGCGTTCGGATCATTCACGGGCATGGCATGGGCATTCTGAAGAAGGCGGTTGCGGAGTTCCTGCAGAAGAGCCCCCATGTGGCCAACTTTTACGCGGCCCCGCCGGCCGAAGGTGGCACCGGCGCGACGATCGTCGAGCTTCGAGAATAGACGGCTGCTGGTTAGCCCACCGCTGCGAGCACTTCTTCGGCGTGACCCTCGACCTTGACCTTCGGGAAGATCTTCTTGATGACGCCCTTCGAATCAATCACGAAGGTGGTGCGTTCGATGCCCATGTACTTCTTGCCGTACATGCTCTTCTCCTTCCAGACGCCGTAGGCCTCGGCCGCTTTATGGTCAATGTCCGCCAGCAAGGAGAACGGCAGGTCGAACTTCTCCCGAAACTTCAATTGCGCCTTGGTGGTGTCCGGCGAAACGCCGATGATCACCGTGTTGGCTTTGGTGAACTTCTTGGTCGTGTCACGGAACTCGCAGGACTCCTTGGTGCATCCGGGTGTGTCCGCCTTGGGGTAGAAGTAGAGCACCACGTTCTTGCCCTTCAGCGAGGAGAGTTTAAACGGCTCGCCGCTGTCCGTATCGAGGGAGATCTCCGGGGCTTTATCGCCCTCGTGGAGCAGACTCTCGGGTTCTGGGGTTGCCTTTGGCATACGCTTCAAGATGCCTCAGGCGGGCGGCGGACGCAAGTTTTAGCGGGTAAAACGTGGCGGGGCGGAAGTGAAAAGGCCGAATCGAGGTCCGTCCCGCTTGTCGGCTAGAATGGTCGATCGCATAAGTCACTGATATTCAATGAGTAGCGAGAGGAGTGCGCCCATCACTATAAATCTGCTCAAAAAAGACTAATAAGACTTGACAATCTAACACGCACATCTTATGCTGGCTATAGGTCCAGATTGAGGAGGACAAAAGTAATGCCAGTGATTAAATACACACCTTTTGCTACGTCAGATATGGAAGATTTCCCGGCCGGACTGCGCCTGTTCCAGGATTCCGTTTCGCGCCTTTTCGGTGAGCCAGGTTCTCGGCCGTGGACTCCCGCAGTCGACATCTTCGAGACCGAAAACGAGCTGGTGCTGAAAGCAGACCTACCCGAGGTGGATCCAAAGAATGTCGAGATCCAGATTGAGAACGGCACCCTGACTCTGAAGGGCAACCGCGCTTTCGAGGACGAAAAGAACGGCAAGGGCTATCACCGGATCGAACGCAGTTATGGTTCGTTCGTACGCGCGTTCAGTCTGCCCGAGACGGTCGATCCAGAAAATGTGAAAGCCGACTTCAAGAATGGCGTTTTGACCATGACGATTGCCAAGAAGGAAGTCGCGAAGCCGCGCACCATCAAGGTGGAAGTTCACTAAACGATAGACAGTAATTCGGCAGCAAAGCACGAAATCTAAGCACGTGAATTCTTTTCGGCGGGACGCCTTCGGGTACCCGCCGATTCTGTTTCTTGGGGACCGCGTAGCCGCTTGTCGGTCGCTGCGTCTGTTCAAATAGGGCAGATGTCTTCTTTGCCCATCGTGCGCGTGAATCGCAAGGCCGCTGACCGCGTCGCGGCGGGTCACCTATGGGTATTTGCTAGCGACGTCACAGACCGCGGCAACGCACAACCGGGCGATGCGGTTCGGGTTCTCGATCCGAAGGGCCGCGCCCTGGCGCTGGCGCATTACAGTTCTACCTCGCAGATCACGCTGCGCCTGCTCAGCGAACATGGCGAGCCGGACGTGACGCCCGCGTTCCTGAAGAAGCGCATTGAAGCGGCGCACCGGTTGCGTCAACTGGTTGTCTCTGAATCGAATGCCTATCGCTTGGTGTATGCCGAAGGTGATCTGCTGCCCGGCCTGATTGTCGACAAATATGGCGACTATCTGGCGGTTCAGTTTCTGGATCAAGGGATGGACCGCCTGTCCCCTGTGATTGTCGACGTGCTCACCGGACTCTTTCACCCGATGGGCATCGTGGCGCGCAACGACATCCCCAGCCGGTCGAAAGAAGGCTTGTCGGTCGAGACTAAGGTGCTCCTGGGTGGCGTGCCGCCGCGCGTCGAGATCGAAATGAACAAGCTGCGCTGGCAGGTGGATCTGCTCGAAGGTCAGAAGACCGGGATCTTTCTGGACCAGCGCGAGAATTACCTCGCTGCGCGAAGATATGGATCCGGGAAGGTGCTCGATTGCTTCACGGCTACGGGAGGCTTTGCGCTGCACCTGGCAGGCGTGTGTGAAAGCGTGGAGGGCCTAGACAGTTCCGCTCCATCCTTAGCAGTCGCGCAAGCTAACGCCGAGACAAATGGTATTGCCAATGTTCGATTCCAAAAAGCTGACGTACTCGAATACTTGCCGGGTTTGGTGTCGGCCCACAGGAACTTCGACCTAGTAGTGGTGGATCCTCCTGCATTCAGCAAGTCTCGCGGGGCGGTAGAAGGCGCCACCCGAGGCTACAAGGAGATCAACCTGCGGGCATTGCGGCTGCTTCGCCCGGGCGGAATTTTGGTGAGTTGTTCCTGTTCTCACCACATGACAGAAGGGCACTTGCTGGAGGTGGTTGCCGCCGCGGCGCTCGACTGCGGCAAACGCCTGCGCGTGCTGGAGCGCCGGACGCAGTCGCAGGATCATCCCATCTTGCTGACGGTACCTGAGACGCACTATCTCAATTGCCTGATTCTGCAAGTGGTGGCCTGAAACACGACCTTTCATGCGTCAACCGCCAACCCGGTCGCATCCATTCAACATGTCTTCCAGCGCTCCCGAACTTCTCGCAAAGCCCGCCTCTGCGGAACATGCGATTCACGAATTGCTTTCAACCCGCTGGAGCCCACGAGCCTATGCGGCCGACCGGCCAGTAGAGCCCGAACTGCTGGCCCAGTTGTTCGAAGCCGCACGCTGGGCACCCTCCAGCAGCAACGAACAGCCCTGGAGCTTCATCGTCGGAATAAAGGGTAACGAAACTTGGGATAAGCTCTTCGACACGCTGGTGTCCTTCAACCAGACTTGGGCCAAGAATGCGCCGGTCCTGGTGCTCGGCCTCGCGCGGAAGGTCTTCCAAAAAAATGGAAGCCCCAATCGGCATGCGATGTACGACTTGGGCCAAGCCGTCTCCATGCTGCTGGTCCACGCAACTTCACTAGGCCTGATCACGCATCAGATGGCCGGCTTCGATCCAGAGAAAGCTCGCGCAGCGTTTCACGTTCCCGACAACTACGACATTGGTGCGGTGATCGCGATCGGCTACCAGGCGGATCCGACGGTTCTACCACCCGAGCTTCGCGAGCGCGAGACGGCTCCCCGCACACGCAACAGTATCGGCACATTCGTTTTCGAAGGTGAGTACGGAAAGAGTGCCGAGTTCTTGAAGAAGTAGTTCCGTTAAGAGTTTCCTCGAGCAAGCGAGAACACAGACCGCTCGAGGAGTCGTGTGGCTTCTTCTAATGGAAGCGCGTCAGGAGCTTCGATCAAACTGCCGATGTGTATCGAGAGCTTGCCGGAGCGGAACCACGGCTGGCCGGCGACTTTCATCTCGCCCAGTCCTTCCACGTAGGCAGGTAGCGCAGGCGAACGCAGTTCCGACCATAGTAAGCCGCTGCCTGACTTAAACGGTTGCGGCTGGCCGTCGTCCGAGCGGCGACCTTCCGGAAAGACAAGCACGTGATATCCGTGATCCATGGCCGCCGCAGCGTGAGCGAAGCTCCGGCGGAAGCCAGTGCGCTGCGGCAGAGGGAACACATTGAAGAGCGCGGTGATCAGGAAGTAGCCGGCCGGCGCGAGAAGATTCAATAACGCGTTGCCCTGGTTGCGCCCCTTCCTTAAGTCCAGCAACATTTCGCCAGACATCGCCATAGCTAAGTGACCTCGCATTTTTGGTGGCAGGGCGTACATCACCAGGGCCGCATCGTAGGTCGTCACGTGGTTCGCCACGATCAGGACTGGGCGCTCCGGCGCTGAGGCAAGCTGTGAGACAACACGCGGCTTCGCCAGAAACCAGCAGATTGGCCGGGCGATCAACTCCAGAAAGGCCACGCGGATCATCTGCTGCGGCCACGCCCAAGTCCACTTCGGATAGATGTGCTCGTCTGCCGCCTGCCGAGGCTCCTCATCCTGACGGACGATACCTTCAGCGGTTTCGACGCCGGGTGCCTGCCGCGAATCTCGTAGCAAGAAGCGCCGCAGATCGCCGAGTGTCCGAAACTGTGTCCAATCGGTGTCGGTCAACGCGACACCAAAGCGCTCTTCCACGCGGGAAAGAAATTCGATGCGGCCCAAGCTGTCGAACAGGTCGTCCAGCACGGCATTGTCATCGACCGTGGCCGCAGTCCCGTGCAACGACTCGGCGACCAACTGAGAGAGCTCATTGCGAGCGATCGAAGAATTAAATCCATTCGGGCCCTGACTGCGGGCGGCGAGGGCGGACGCCACTTCGCGGCGTAATATCTTGCCGTTGGGCGTGCGGGGGAAATCCGGGTCGGGCCAACTCGTCCAGCGGCGGATGCGTTGAAACGCGGCGAGGCGATCGTTTGCAAGCCGGACGGCTTCTGCGGCGAGATCGTCGCTCTGTGCGATCACGGCCGCCATGGGCTCGGGGCCACTGTTCTCGTCCTCGCTCGCGACGACGACGCAGCCTGTCACGCCCGGAGCTCGCAGGACCTCCGCCTCCAGGTCTTCGGGATAGATGTTGAGCCCGGCGGCGGTCACGATGACCTCTTTCGTTCGGCCGCGAAAACGGAGGTTGCCGCCTTCATCGACAGCGGCAATGTCGCCGGTCGCCACCCACTCGGACTCCGTCGGAACGATGCGGCCGCGCTGCCAAGTGGCACCCGAAACCGTTTCGCCTCGAACCAGGATTTCGCCTTCGGGGGTGATGCGCACTTCGCGGCCGGGCATCACTTTACCGATGCTGCCGCTGGCGGCCTTGAAGGGATGATTCAGACTCACCAGCGCGGTCGTCTCGGTCATGCCGTAACCTTGCACGACGGCGAAGCCGAGACGAAGCCAGAACTGCTCGGCCTCGGAGTCGAGCGACGCGCCGCCGCAGACAAACGCCCAAAACTTCAAGCCGAACGCATGATGAACATCGTGAAACAACCACCACTTTCGCCAGACCGGCATCTTGCGAGCTCGCTCCAGGCGCGCCGGCAGATCGGGGAATTTGGTCAGCAGGTGTGTGCGAAGCAAATCGAGGACGCGCGGAACGGCTGCCACCACTGAGATGCGCTCATCGTGAATGGATTCGATCAGCTCGGACGCGAGGAGGCGGGGAGGGAAAAACAGTTCAGCCCCTAGCAGGGCCGGGATCCATAGCCCCATGAACTGGCCAAACACGTGGCTCAGGGGCAAGGTGTGAAGGAATCGCAGTGGGTGGAAGATGCGTTCGTACTTCAAGTACTGCTGCATTTCCGATTCAATAGGCCGCAGGCTAGCCAGCACATTGTGATGCGTGTGAACGATGCCCTTCGGCTCGCCGGTGGTTCCGGAAGTGAAGATGATCTGCAGCGTGTCCCGCTCGCTGAGATCCGATAATGGCGTCGTGTCGCCGCGTTCTGGGAGCACCGATGCGAAGTCTTCGAAGGCGAGGTTCGGCGTTTCCGGATCGAGGCCGGCGATGTGGTCTCTCGAACCAGCGACCAGGCGCGGCCGGACATCGCTTCGCACCTTTTCGGCAAAACCCGCTGAGCTGTGGGCGTCGATCGGCACCGCGACCACACCACGCAGCACGCAGCCGAAGAACGCAGCGATCCAGGGTGCCCCGTTGTCACCCCAAAGAAGCACTCTTTCACCCTTTTGAATGCCGCGGCGTTCCAACTCAGCAGCGAAACGTCCCGTGAGACGCGACAGTTCGGCGTAGGTAGTCGCCTGGCGTCGAAGACCGGCTTTTGAGACAACTGCGACGTCTTGGGCGTGACGTTCGAAGTCCGTGACAAGGGACGCGAGCGTGGTCCGAATTGGAGGTTGAGCCGGCAAGTGCGCTTACCAACGATGTTAAGGGACAGGGAAAACACAAGTGCTCAAACGCGATGACGGGCCCACCCGTAGGGAGTAGGCCCGTCATGCTTTGCATAAGCCGGCCATTCGCGTTCGATGCGGATTACTTCGCACCGCGCTTCGGGCCTGCGGTCTGCAGTTCCATCAGGTTCTCGAGCATGCCCTCGAAGCCGCCGCTAACGCTGACACGGTCCACCTTCTCGACGAGTTTTTCCAGCGTCTCCAGTTCCTTCAAGCGCACCAGGATCGGGTTATCCTCCAACAGCTTCGCCGTGTTCAACAGCGAGCGCGTTGCGGCCGTCTCCTCGCGCCGGCGAATGAGGTTCGCCTGCGCCTGCTTTTCCGCGGATACCACCTGGTTCATGATTTCGCGCACGTCCCCAGGCAGAATAATGTCCTTCAGCGAGATGGAGCCAACCTGGACACCGATCGCGCCCATCTCAGTCCGAACGGCCTCCGCAACGGTTTCGTCTACGTCGGTCTTGTCGGCGAGAATCTCTTCAAGCGTTTTGCGGCCAAGGGTCTGACGCACGGCGCGCTGCAAGAGCCGGTACAGATAATCTGTGAAGTCCTTCACCATCTGCTTGGCCTTGATCGCGTCGACAACCTGAAACTCGGCGAGAATGTTGACGCGCAGTGAGACCTTGTCCTTCGACAAAATCTCCTGGCCCGGCACTTCGAGGATCTGCCGGCGCAGATCGACAACCTCGACGCGCGGGTTGCCGGTTGCCGCCCAAAACCCGTACTTACCGGGTGTAAGAGTTCGGGTCAGCCGGTTGTCAAGATACAACAGGCCGACCCGGGCCTCTTCCACGATGCTGAACGTCGCCAGGGATTCGCGCCCCAGGCGCTCCAGTGCCGGCAGCTTCGCGAGTGGGATCGACGGTTCATCGATCACATCCACAACCTCAGCCGACACTTCGGACAAACCACGCCAGAACAAAGCGCGCTTCGCCGGCGACAGCACCTTGAACAGCTTGCCGTCAACGTACACCAGGGCCACTTGCGTATCGGTGGTTTCCACCACGGTAAAGAGCTCCACCACCAACTGCGGGCGCTCCTTCACCAGGTAGTCCGCCCACGTGCTTTGGAAGATGAGGGAATTCGTAGAGTGCTTCTCCACTTCCAGCTCGACGGTGGGCGCCACGAACAGGCGATACTCGCCGGGAGCGAGAATCGTTTTGAACCGGCCGTTTTTTGCGATCAGGACTCGCTCCTGATCACCTACAATAATCCTCTTCCACAACATATAGACACCTCTTGGTTAGTTCTTTTTTAGTTACATATCAGTTAGTTGTTAGTTATTGCCTGCCGTCTGAATTCGTCAACCGCGGCCTCCTCACGGAAGGGAGTCAGAGCTGCCGAGGCTCAAGTCGCCGGCCCAAATCAGTACGGTAGCCGCGGTGAAAAGGGAAGCAGGCTGGAGCAACCCGGCAACAGTTTCAACTTCTTGCAGAGTGTTGAAACCGCTTGCAGTTGTTCATGGCTCAACCGCCGAGGCGGTCTTGCCTTAAGTACTTGCCGGACGGGAATTCAGAAGCAGGCTGGCTTTACAGAGTTGGCCGTGTCAGGACCAATTCGATAGCGGGAATCGAACCCGCGACCCACAGATTCCAAGTCTGTTGCTCTACCGGTTGAGCTATATCGAGGCGGTTGGTAAATGACCGCGCGCCGGCACACGGCGCTTCAGGGAGGCCGTGCCAGAGAGGCGTTTTGAACCTCGTCCTTTGGCGTGTGGTCATCATGGGTTTACCTACCGTTCTTGAGTCTAAACGTGAAAGCGGGTTTCGTCAAGATGGTAATTACTGAAAATCTTACTTCGAGTTATTCATTAAAAGGAAATAACGTGCCGCGTCCCAGTAACCACTGCGGATCAAGGTGGCTCTTGACGTCGCGCATGGCCTGTATTTGCCCGGCGCTATAGAGGAGTGGAAGGAGATGCGATTTGCGTTTGCCGAGTCCATGTTCGGCGCCGACGGTGCCGCCGAGCGCAACTGCCATTCGTGCGAAGTCGACAGTCAGTTCGTTCGCGAGGGTGACCCGTGCCTTGTCTGAGGGGAGAAGGTTCACATGCAAGTGGGCGTCGCCAATGTGTCCGAAGATGACGAACTGCCCAGTGAAGCATTCAGCGCAGCGTTTTCGATAGTAGTCCAGAATCACTTCGTTGCGATCGATGGGAACCGCGAAGTCGGTGCCGAGCTTCTGTATCCCGTTCTTGCGAACGAGCTTGTTCACCTCTTCGGGAAGTGCATGGCGAAAGACACGAAACCGTTCGCGATCCAGGGCAGTGGATCCAAACCAGGAAGTGTCGAAGCCCGAGTAAGCGGTTAATTGATCGCTCCAGAAATCGACGGCCTGAGACTGCGCTGTTTCTAAACCCGGCTGAGGAGAAAGCTCTTGCTCTATAAGAAGCGCCGCGCGCGCCCCTAGCGGTATTTCCGAATACTTCAATCGCAGCAAGTTCAATGATCCGGCATCCATGTACTCGAGCATGCGCAGACCGTCCAATGAGCGCCACGCTCGAACAGCAGCCAAGGCGGCGCTGTCATGTTCGAAGAAAACGACGCCAGCGAGGAGGGCCGCCGGCGCAGGCAAAAGGCGAACTTCCGCTTCGGTTACGATGCCCAACGTCCCCTCGCTACCAATGAACAGGTCGATCCAATCCAAGTCGGGCTGCAGATAGTAGCCGGCGGAGTGCTTGGTCGTTTGTGGCAGCGGGACGGTGGGCGTAGGGAAGTCCACTTTGTCGCCGCGCGAGACACTCAGGACGCGGCCGTCCATCAAAACCACTTGCAGCCCGAGGACGTGCCGGCGGATGGGTCCATACCGAAAGCTCCGCGAGCCACTGGCGTTGTTGCTGATGGCGCCGCCCAGAGACGCCAACGTCTCGGTGGGGTCGGGCGGAAAGAACTGGGCGCTTGCGGCCGCCTCGCGCTGGATCTGGCGCAGCGAGACGCCGGAGCCGGCCCGGGCTGAGCCATTTCGGATCGATAGCCGATTGAATCGCTCCAGCGAGACTACCCAGCCACCCTGGGGAACGGCCCCTGCCGTGAGGCCAGTGCGTGCGCCTGCGATGGTCACGGGCGTGCGGCTGGCCGACGCCTCGCGCAGGATCTCGCAAAGGGAGCTTACGTCGGCCGGGGCGAATGCACGGTCCGCGGCGCCTCGCTGCCCGGACGCGTCTTCTAAGTATTGGGCGGGGTCGGTGGCGGACTCTATGTGCAGAGCCATCTATTTCCATTCTTCCACTGCGAGGTCCAAGCGAGGGCATTTGCGTCGAAGCTGAGACGCGCGCTCTCGCAACGTGAAAAACCTAACCGCTTAGGTTTATGACATAATCGTGTTTGCCAACGATCGGTACTATCGCCGGCCTAAGTGTAATTGTTTACCCGAACGACCACCGCCCGGCCCATGTCCATGTCGTTGGAGGGGGCCGTGAAGCCGTGTTTGTTTTGACTGTCCAAAGGGTCCGCCGTTGCTGCGAGAGAACTACGGTTTTCCTTCGTCGAAGCTGTCAAGGATTGCCGAGCAACTCGGGAGAGGGCTTACGAGATTTTGCGCCGGCTGGAGGAGAATTCATGGTTTCTAAAACAGAGGTAGAGTTGGCGAATAAGCGGGCTGCTGCCCGCCTCGCAACGACCCCGATCGCTAAGGCGGCGCATTATGATCACCACAACGGTTACGTCGTCATCGACCTAAGCACGGGGCTCTCAATTATTTTCCGGCCGCAAAGCGCTCAAGGCTTCGAGCATGCGACGGCGAAACAACTTTCGCAGATCGAAATCTCTCCATCTGGGCTTGGACTGCATTTCCCAGCGATCGATGCAGATCTGTACTTGCCGGGTCTCCTCAAAGGCGCATTGGGGTCACGCCGCTGGATGGCGGCCGAGTTGGGCAAAGCCGGAGGCCGATCCGTGTCCGCTCGAAAGGCGCAGGCGGTGCGCGAGAACGGGAAGCTCGGGGGGCGCCCAAGGAAAGATTTGGTGCGCCGTTAATGACCCAATCAGGGAAAAGTGAAGATAACGAGTTCACTCGCCGGAGCTAACCCGCCTTGCCCCACGTTGTGGTTTATTTGACACCGCTCTGAGCCGCCCGCTATACTCAATGTTTAGGGTTCAGTGGATCGTCAGTAGTGTGCCTGTGCGCTCTGCCTGATTCTGCCTTCCACCGCAGAGCGCTGTTCCCCAGTCAAGAGATTTCAATAAGTTAGGATTCGTTATGCCAAAACGTACGTTTCAGCCCAACAATCGTAAACGGGCAAAGACGCATGGATTCCGAGTGCGGATGAAGACTGCCGACGGTCGCGCTGTCCTGGCGCGCCGCCGCGCCAAGGGTCGTCACAAGCTGACCGTGAGCGATGAGCGCGCCGTGCGCGAATCCAGGTAGTCTCCGGTTTCCTTTGCCGTTACTCCCCTGACGCTTCCCAAAGAAAGACGAGTCCTACGGTCCGCCGAGTTCCGAAAGGTCTATAAAGCCGGTGTTCGCGTGACCTCCCGCTACTTCGCAGCATTCTTTCTGCCGCTGGAAGGCGATGGGCAACCGTCGCGGGTCGGGTTCACGTTGCCCCGGGCGCTGGGAAATGCTGTCCTCCGGAACCGTCTGAAGCGCCGCATGCGCGAAGCCGTGCGTGCTCACCTGTCACAATTAGAGGAAGACTGGGCCATCGTCTTCAATCCTCGCCGCGCTGCACTGGATGCATCGTTTGATGACCTATCGAGCGAGGTGAGCCGTGTACTTTTGCGATGCAAAAAGTCCTGATCGCCCTGCTGCGGGGCTACAAAAAGTTCCTATCGCCGTTCTTGCCTTCGGCGTGCCGTTACTCTCCCACCTGTTCCGAATACATGATGCAGGCCGTCGCCAAGTACGGCGCCGTGCGCGGTGTCTGGATGGGATTGAAACGACTGGCGCGCTGTCATCCTTTTCACGAGGGCGGCTTCGACCCGGTCACTTAATCGCCGGCCCAAAAAAATCAATGAGTGTAAATCATGCCTGAACCGTCTGGAAATCCGAAACCGGAAATGTCGATGGAAAAGCGCCTGTTCTTGTTC
>JBAUOG010000365.1:0-13996 GCA_049579625.1 Bryobacteraceae bacterium | reverse complement strand
GATGGTGAAATCGGTCATGTGGCCGGGTTTGTTGTGGAAGACAGAGCCTGGGCTATCCGCTACATCGAAGTAGCAACCCAGAACTGGTGGCCAGGAAGCTGACCGCAGCTCGCCACATGGTCGCGAGTGGTCATCTGGTCGCCTTGCATTCCTTCAAGCGCATGCTCCACAGACGCACTGAAGGCCGGATCTTCTACTGCCCTTGGTTGGCCGCCTGCGTGCTCTCCCGTTCCTCATGAGCACCGCCATACTTGAAACTTCCACTCCCCAGACCACTTCCGCAACGATGCACGCGCTGGTCTACCATGGACCCGGCAAGCCTTCCTGGGAATCGCACCGGCGACCCGCAATCCAACATCCCGGCGATGCTATCGTCCGCATCACGACCTCGACCATCTGCGGATCGGACCTTCACATCCTCAAAGGAGATGTTGCCACCGTCACGGAGGGCCGGATCCTAGGTCACGAAGGCATCGGCGTAATTGACGAAATCGGTACTGCAGTCTCTGCCTTCCGCGAGGGAGACAAGGTCCTGATCTCGTGTGTCACCGCATGCGGAGTGTGTGATTTCTGCAAGAAACAGATGTATTCCCACTGCCGAAATGGAGGCTGGATTCTGGGCAACACCATCGATGGAACCCAGGCAGAATACGTACGCATTCCATACGCCGACAACAGTCTCTACCCGCTTCCGCCGGACGCCGAAGAAGAAGCAGCCGTGATGCTCAGCGACATCCTGCCCACGGGCTTCGAGTGTGGCGTGTTGAAGGGTTGCGTGAAACCTGGTGACACGATCGCCGTTGTGGGCGCCGGCCCCGTCGGGCTGTCGGCGTTGATGACCGCGCAGTTCTATTCTCCGGCTGCGATCTTCAGCATCGATCTGGATGACAACCGCCTGAAGGTCGCGCAGAGCTTCGGAGCAACCACGCTGATCAATAGTGCCGATGGCAAAGCTGTCCAGCGAGTTATGGAGCTGACTCACGGTGAGGGTGTTGACGTCGCCATCGAAGCCGTCGGCCTCCCGGCGACATTCGATATATGCCAAGGGATCGTTTCAGCCGGAGGTCACCTCGCGAACATAGGAGTCCACGGCAAGCCGGTCGTTTTGCAAATGGAGAAGCTATGGGACCGCAGCCTCACGTTGACCACGCGATTGGTTGATACGGTAACCACACCCATGCTCATTAAGGCCTTCCGGTCCGGCCGCCTGCAGCCCGGCAGGCTGGTGACACACCGTTTCGCGCTGGACGACATCCTGAACGCCTACGACACGTTTGGCAACGCGTCCAAACACGCTGCTCTTAAAGTGGTACTGAAGGCCCATTAAGCTGCGTCGCCGGCCAGCGCTCTGGCTCGGCTGACAAGCAGAAGACCGTTTGATTCGCGGCGAGGAAGCCGGTGAGTGACCATAGGCGGTCAGATGACCGCACATCGTTACTGGCCGGACTGCCTTCGCCAGCAGGGGTTTCGGCCCCATGGCTTTCAAGCACAAGCCGTTCCGTATATTCCGCGCTGCAGACGGTTATTGGCGCTCCGCGTGCCCTCGTTATTTAAGAAAAGTCAATGTGAAGCAGTCAGTGTTGCGACATCGGCCGTAGTGGGGCCAGTCGCACGCAAAGGAAGAACACTACGGTCTCCCGCCCTAGTAACTGCATGAGCCGGAGCACAAGTCTGCTTATTCCCGGACGGCGGTCTAAGCTTCGACGTGGGCAATCGGAAAAGCGGGTGCCCATGATTTTTGCCCGCGCCGGCCGCCAGTCCTTCACAGCAATCGGTCGCTTTGAGCGGGAACGGCACGGACGCCGGAGCACTAAATTCACGCCGGTCGAGGCTACTTAGCGTTAGGAAAGAGGAATGATATGGCAAGCACCCTGGTAACGGACGCGATTGTTAAGACCAATGAGGCGAGCACAGCGGACAGTCCATTGACGCCCGAACTGCTCGGCAAAATGGATGCCTACTGGCGAGCCGCGAACTATCTTTCAGTCGGACAGATTTATCTCTACGACAACCCTCTGCTGAAGGAGCCGTTGAAGCTATCGCACGTCAAGCCTTTGGTAGTCGGGCATTGGGGCACCACGCCGGGGCAGAACTTCATCTATGTGCATTTGAGCCGGGTCATCAAGAAATATGACCTAGATATGTTCTACATCGCCGGTCCCGGGCACGGTGGCCCGGCGATTGTTGGCAACGTTTACCTGGAAGGCACATGGAGTGATGTCTATCCGAACGTCACGCAGGATGAGGCCGGGCTCAAGAAGCTGTTCACGCAATTCTCGTTCCCTGGCGGAATTTCAAGCCATGTTGCGCCGACAACGCCGGGGTCGATTCACGAAGGCGGCGAGTTGGGATACTCGCTCAGCCATGCTTTCGGGGCCGCGTTCGACAATCCCGGCCTGATCGTCGCTTGTGTCGTCGGCGATGGCGAAGCGGAGACGGGCCCGCTCGCGACCGCGTGGCAGTCTAACAAGCTTCTCAACCCAATTACCGACGGAGCCGTGCTGCCGATCCTGCATCTCAATGGCTACAAGATCAGCAACCCGACCGTGCTCGCACGCATTGAGCACGAGGAGCTGGATCAATTCCTACGGGGCTGCGGCTGGACGCCTCACTTTGTGGAAGGCGACGATCCGGAAACGATGCATCAACTCATGGCCGCGACCATGGAAACGGCCATCGAGGACATCCAGCAGATCCAGGAGAATGCTCGGAACAACAACGACACCACGCGGGCGCGCTGGCCGATGATCGTTCTGAGATCGCCCAAGGGATGGACGGGACCGAAAGTAGTCGACGGACTTCAAATCGAGGGCACCTTCCGGGCACATCAGGTGCCCCTCCTGGTGGATCCCGAGCACCCCGATCACGTCAAGCTGCTCGAAAACTGGATGAAAAGTTACAAGCCCGAGGAGTTGTTCGATGAGAATGGCACTCTCCTGCCGGAATTGGCCGAGTTGGCGCCGAAGGGCGACCGGCGAATGGGTTCCAATCCGCACACTAATGGCGGAATCCTGCTCCGCGACCTGCGTATGCCGGACTTCCGCGTCCACGCGGTCACTGTGCCCTCCCCTGGCGCCGTCGATGCTCAGGACACGCTCGTGCTGGGTAAGTTCTTCCGTGATGTGGCCGAGCTGAATCAAGACCAGCGTAATTTCCGCATCTTCGGCCCCGATGAGACACTGTCGAATCTTTTGGGCGCCGTTTTTGAAGTGACTAACCGCCAATGGGATGCCCGGGAAGTGTTGGACGACGAATTCCTCGCACCTTCCGGACGGGTGCTGGACTCGATGCTCAGCGAGCATCAGTGCGAAGGCTGGCTGGAAGGATATCTGCTGACTGGCCGTCATGGCCTGTTCAACAGCTATGAGGCCTTCATTCGCATCGTCGATTCAATGTTCAGCCAGCACGCCAAGTGGCTGAAGGTAACGTCGGAACTGCCTTGGCGGCGGAAGATCTCATCCTTGAATTACCTGCTTGCCTCCCACGTTTGGCAGCAGGATCACAACGGCTTCACGCACCAGGACCCCGGTTTCCTCGACCACGTCATCAACAAGAAGGCGGATATCGTGCGCGTTTACCTGCCGCCCGATGCCAACTGCCTTTTGTCAGTCTTCGATCACTGCCTGCGCAGCCGGCATTACGTCAACGTCGTGGTGGCAGGCAAACATGCACTGCCCCAATGGCTGACCATGGATGTGGCGGTGGTGCATTGCACGGAAGGAATCGGTATCTGGCAATGGGCCAGCAACGACCAGGATGCTGCCGAGCCTGATGTCGTGATGGCTTGTTGCGGAGACACTCCCACGCTTGAGATTCTGGCCGCTGTTTCCATTCTTCGCGAGCACCTACCCGACTTGAAAATCCGGGTGATCAATGTTGTCGATCTGATGAAGCTCCAGTCCGCGAGCGAGCATCCGCATGGGCTTAGCGAAATGGACTACGATTCGCTGTTCACCAAGGACAAGCACATCACCTTTGGTTTCCATGGATACCCTTGGCTGGTCCACCGCCTGACCTACCGCCGGTCCAATCGCAACCTGCACGTGCGCGGCTACAAGGAAGAGGGCACCATCACGACGGCGTTCGACATGCGAGTGCAAAACGACCTGGACAGGTTCCACCTGGTCCAAGACGTGCTGGACCGGCTACCGGACTCGGGTTCCAAGGGCGCCTACCTGAAGCAGAAGATGCGCGACAAGCTCATCGAGCACAAGCACTACATCGACAAACACGGCGAAGACATGCCGGAAATCCGCAACTGGAAATGGGGCGGGAACGAAAAGCAGAAAGGGGTAATTCAAAATGCCCATTCAACTCAATGAAGAAGACGGCGGGAAGATTCTCGTTGTTCACATCAGCGGGAAGCTGGTAAGAGCAGATTACGAGCGCTTTGTGCCGGAGTTCGAGCGGCTCCTCCGGCAGCACGGCAAACTGCGCGTGCTGTTCGACATGACCGGTATCCACGGCTGGGATGCCGGCGCCATGTGGGAAGACCTCAAGTTCGACATAAGACACTTCGCCGACATCGAACGGCTCGCGATGGTCGGGGATAAGAAGTGGCAGCACGGCATGGCGACATTCTTCAGGCCGTTTACGAAAGCGACGACCCGATACTTCGATCACGCCGACACCGCAGAGGCGCGGAAGTGGTTGGGTGAATCGCCGCCTGGTAACTAGAAATGGAGCAGCGCCAAATAAATACTCAAGAGCTGATAGATACAGCGAGGAAAATGGTCGCGGACGACAAGGGCCTGCTGGCGATGGATGAGAGTAATCCAACCTGCGACAAGCGATTTGTCAACGGGACCGCAGCGAACGTGGTGTTTCCCACAGGCACCGACCGCCGCGACGATGTCGGATCGCCGGATCGTTTCGACATCTATTACGGAATGGCCGACAACAAGATCGGCGTGGCACGCCTGGACGTGCCGGAATTATTGCCCTTGGAGGAGTTGCAGACCCGCCGGAAGCAAAGGTGTAACGTGCCCGACTCCAGGAATTCAGAACAGGAGAAATCATCATGACACCAACTGCAGATAAGCCTGAAGTGAAATCCGAATCAAAGCTCGCAACAAAGCCCGAAACAAAACCCAAAGCAAAACCGGAAACGAAGCCGGCGGCGGCGCCGGGAGCGAAGTCCGATGCGCAAAAAAACCTGAAGTCGATTCCCATGGAGGAGTTCCAGAAAAAGCTGGGCTCTTCGCCGGACGGCCTGAGCCAAGACGAGGCGAAAAAACGGCTGGCTCAGTATGGGCCCAACGAGATCGCGGAAAAGAAAGAAAATCCGTACCTGAAATTCCTGACCTATTTCTGGGGCCCTATCCCGTGGATGATCGAAGCGGCTGTGATTCTGTCGGCCGTGGTCCGGCACTGGCCGGATTTTTTTATCATCCTCCTTTTGCTCCTCTCTAACGCCGTCGTCGGATTCTGGGAAGAGCATCAGGCGGGCAATGCCATCGCCGCACTAAGGAAGCAACTGGCGATCAAAGCGAAAGTCAAACGGGACGGCAAATGGACAGATCCTTCTGCTAGAGAATTGGTGCCGGGCGATGTCATCCGCCTGAAGCTAGGCGACATTGTTCCAGCCGACGCGCGCTTGCTGCCAGGCGACCCGGTAGAAGTGGACCAGTCCGCGCTGACCGGCGAATCCTTACCCGCCACAAAAAAGCCGGGCGATGCAGTATTTTCCGGATCCATCATTCGCCAGGGGGAAAGCGAAGGAATGGTCTATGCAACCGGTACGGACACCTACTTCGGCAAGACCGCGCAAATGGTGGAGGGCGCGGAATCCGTCAGCCATTTCCAGAAAGCGGTCCTGAAGATTGGCGATTATCTGATTGTTCTCGCGGTATTCCTGGTGGGGGTGATTATCACCGTGGCGCTCTTCCGCCACGATCCTGTCCTGAGCACGCTGGAGTTCGCACTGGTGCTTCTAGTGGCCGCGATTCCGGTGGCGATGCCTACGGTGCTGTCGGTGACCATGGCCGTGGGCGCGCGCCTTCTGGCGAAGAAACAAGCCATTGTCACCCGGCTTTCGGCTATTGAGGAACTGGCTGGCGTAGACATACTGTGTTCGGACAAGACCGGCACGCTTACCCAGAACAAGCTGACGCTGGGCGATCCGTTCACGTTGAACAGTATCCCTGCCAACCAGGTCATTCTTTACGCAGCATTGGCCTCGCGTGCGGAAGACAAGGACACGATCGACCTGGCTGTGATCGGAGGCGTAAAGGACGATAAGGCTCTGAAGGCCTGTAGCGTACTCCATTTCCAGCCCTTCGATCCGGTACACAAGCGTACCGAAGCGACCGTCAAAGCCGCCGACGGGAAACAGTTCTACGTGGCCAAGGGCGCGCCGCAGGTGATTCTGAAGATGGCGATTAACGCCGGGGAGGTTAAGTCCGCCGTCGAAAAAGCCGTCAACGAATTCGCGGCAAAGGGCTACCGCTCCTTAGGCGTGGCGCGGGCAGATGAAGAAGGCGAGTGGCAGATTGTGGGCGTGTTGCCCATGTTCGATCCGCCACGCGAACAGGCCAAGGCCACCATCGCAAGCGCCAGGCAGATGGGAGTCAGCGTCAAGATGGTTACCGGTGATCAGATGGCGATCGCTAAGGAAACCGCAAAGCAACTGGGCATGGGAACGAACATCCTCGATGCCAGTGGGCTGGGCGATATCAAGCGCCACGAGACGACGCAGGCGGCGGAGGCCATCGAAGAAGCGGACGGTTTCGCGCAGGTCTTCCCCGAACACAAGTTCCACATTGTTGATGTCCTGCAGCAGCGCGGCCACATCGTTGGCATGACCGGCGACGGCGTGAACGACGCGCCGGCGCTGAAGAAAGCGGATTGCGGCATCGCCGTCTCCGGCGCGACAGACACGGCGCGCGCGGCGGCATCCATTGTGCTCCTGGCTCCCGGCTTATCCGTCATCATCGACGCAATCAAAGAGAGCCGCCGGATCTTCCAGAGGATGAACAGCTATGCGATCTACCGCATCGCCGAAACGCTGCGCGTTCTATTCTTCATGACACTGGCGATCCTGGTGTTTAACTTCTATCCGCTAACTGCAGTAATGATCGTGATGATTGCGTTGCTCAACGATGGCGCCATTCTGTCCATCGCCTATGACAACGTGCATTACAAAGACAAGCCCGAGGCCTGGAACATGCGGCTGGTGCTCGGGATCTCTACCGTGCTTGGCATTGTCGGCGTAATCGCCGCGTTTGGTCTCTTTTATCTGGGGGAGCGGGTGTTTCATCTGGACCGCGACCGCATCCAGACGCTGATGTATCTAAAACTGTCCATAGCCGGCCATCTGACGATTTTTCTGACACGTACGCGCGGGCCGTTCTGGTCGATACGCCCCGCGAAAATTCTCTGGATCGCGGTGCTTGGCACCCAAATGATTGCGACTCTCATTGCGGTTTACGGTCTCTTTATGCATCCGCTGGGCTGGGGCTGGGCCGGGTTCGTCTGGGCTTATGCGATTCTGTGGGCTCTGCTCAATGACCGCGTGAAGCTGCTGGCCTATCGCATTCTCGACCCAAAGAGGGGCCCGTTACTGAGCAAGAAGCCGCTGGACCAGAAACCGGAGGATCTGAGGCCGCAAATAGCCGCGCGAGCCTACGAAATCTACGAGGAGCGGGGCCACCACGATGGCCAGGCAGATCAAGATTGGCTGGAAGCGGAAGCCGAGGCAAAGAAAGACCGGTCGGAACATGCGAAACCTGCGCCAGCGAATTCCTGAGTCTCATGGTAGGCGCGTCCCAGGAAGATCAATGGCGCCGAAAGGAAGCAAGTGAAAATCAATTCCAGGGATTTCCGCGTATCGCCCGGGAAGAAGGTCAAACTCAGTGAGTGGCCGACCATCATGAAGCCCTTTTGCAAGTCGAAGGAGCAGTATCAAGAACTCCTGGGAGAACATGTTGAGAAGCTAAGCTCGCTGCAGCAACTTCACTACGCGTCCAACCGCTATGCTTTGTTGCTCATTTTTCAAGGCATGGACGCCGCCGGCAAAGACGGCGCCATCCGGCACGTCATGTCGGGCGTCAATCCACAGGGGTGCGAGGTTTCAAGTTTCAAGCAGCCCAGCGCCGAAGAACTGGAACATGACTTTCTTTGGCGCGCGACATGCCGGCTTCCTGAACGCGGGCGGATTGGCATCTTCAATCGCTCCTATTACGAAGAAGTGCTGGTCGTTAAGGTGCATCCGGAGATTCTCCGCCACCAGGGACTGCCGGAGGAACTGCGCGACGAGAAAACGATCTGGGAGGAGCGGTATCGCTCCATCGTAGATCTCGAAAACCACCTTTATCGTAACGGCACGCGAATCTTCAAATTCTTCCTCCACCTTTCGAAGGAGGAACAAGGCAAGCGCTTCCTCGAGCGCATTGATGAACCTGACCACAACTGGAAATTCAGCCCCGCGGACATTCACGAGCGAAGACTACATGAAGGCCTATGAAGAATGCCTCCACGCGACCAGCACCCATCATGCGCCATGGTATGTCGTTCCTGCCGATGACAAGGAGAGCGCCCGGTTGATCGTTTCCCAAATTGTTCTGGAGTCATTTCATGAACTCAAGATGGCTTGGCCAAAGACCACTCCGAAACGCAAGCGCGAACTCGAAGCGATTCGCAAACTGCTGAAGACGTAATTTCTCCCGAAAGAGCCAGAGGACGCTTATAAATCTCGTGGAGCGGTTTGAAGCGGTCTTCGCGCGGTTGCCGCGAGCTTAGATCCACTTCTTCCTCAGCAACCAAACCTTCATCACTTGCGTCAGGCAAACGTAGGCCAGCAACGTCGCCGTCAGAATCGGCCAGTACATCTGGGGCAGGTGTGTGAGGCCTAGAGAAGGCCCCAGCGGGGAATATGGCAACCACACTCCAAACGCCATGATGGAAAGCGTTGTCAGCGTCAGCGGCCAGCTCGCCCGGCTCTGAATGAACGGGATCTTATTCGTGCGAATGACGTGGATGATCAGCGTCTGCGTCATGAGCGACTCGACGAACCAGCCGGTCTGAAAGACGGAAGCACGCGACGGGTCCCAGCAATTGAAAACCCAAAGCATGACAAAGAAGGTTGTGTAATCGAAGATCGAGCTGATGGGACCGACAAAAAGAATGAACCGTTTAATCTCGTCGATGTTCCAGGGCCGCGGCCGCGCCACTTGCTCCTCGTCCACGGAATCGATTGGGATCGGAACTTGGGAGAAATCGTACAGCAGGTTGTTGGTCAATACCTGGATAGGAGCCATCGGAATAAACGGAAGAAAGGCGCTCGCGCCCAGCACGCTAAACATGTTTCCAAAGTTCGAGCTGGCGCCCATCCGGATGTACTTCAGGATGTTCGCGAAGACCTTCCGGCCCTCGATGACGCCCCCTTCCAGTACCATCAGATCCTTCTCCAGCAAGATCAAGTCCGCCGATTCCTTCGCGATGTCGGTAGCTGTGTCAACCGAGATGCCAATATCCGCGGCCCGCAAAGCCGGGGCATCGTTGATGCCGTCTCCCATGAAGCCGACGACATGTCCCTTGCCACGGAGAGCGCGGATGATGCGCTGCTTGTGGGCGGGAGAGACGCGGGCGAACAGCGTGGTCTTCTCCACCGCGCCGCCTAGTTCGGCATCGGACATCTTCTCAACGTCCTCGCCCAGCAGCATGGGGTCGGCCAAAAGGCCCACGTCTTTGCACACCTTGCGGCTCACCAGGTGGTTGTCGCCGGTGAGAATCTTTACCCCGACACCGTGCTTGTGCAAGGCCTCGATGGCCCGTCCGGCCGTGTCTTTGGGCGGGTCCAGAAACGCGACGTAGCCTTTGAGTACGAGTTCGCGCTCATCGTCCTTTGAGCACGCCTGCTTCCCTGTCAGATCCTTTCTTGCCACCGCCAGAACCCGGAAGCCATCATTGCTCAGATCGTCGTACTGTGCCCTAAGTCCGACCATTAAGCTCGGCTCCATGGGCGATAGCTTCCCGTCGAGCTCAAAGTGAGTGCACTGGTGGAAGACATCCTCCGGCGCTCCCTTTGTGAACAGAATCGCTTTGCCCGCGGGATCTTCCACCATCACGGACATCATGCGCCGCGTGAAGTCGAAAGGAATCTCATCCAGTTTTTTGTATTTCTCAACCAGCTCCTGTCCATGGAAATCGTGGCAATCCAGAATCGCGAGATCAAGCAGGTTCTTGAGGCCGGTCTGGAAGTGGCTAATCAGGTAACCGTCCAGTAGCACTTCTTCCGTTTCCCGCCCAGCTACGTTGCAGTGGCGCATAAGGACCACGCGGTCTTCGGTCAGCGTGCCGGTTTTGTCGGTGCACAAGACGTCCATGCCCCCGAAATTCTGGATCGCGTTTAGTCGCTTGACGATCACTTTCTTGCGGCTCATGGCAAGCGCACCCTTAGCCAGGCAGACGGAGACGATCATGGGCAGCATCTCCGGGGTAAGACCCACAGCCACTGCCATCGCGAAGAAAAAGGCGCCTTTCCAATCGTGCTTGGTGAACCCGTTGATCAGAAAGACCAGCGGTACCATCACGGCCATCAGCCTGATCATGAGCCACGTGAAACCGCTGAGGCCCTTGTCGAAGCTTGTAGGCGCCTGCTCTTGGGTGATGTCGCTCGCCATGCTTCCGAGGTAGGTGTTGACCCCAGTGGTGACGACGACCGCGGTCGCCGTGCCGCTCTCCACGCTTGTTCCCATGAAGCATGTGTTTTTAATCTCGGTGGGTGAGTTCCCAGCTTCCGTGGCTGCGTCGTGGAATTTCTCGACCGGGAACGACTCCCCAGTTAGCGTCCCTTGGCTCACGAAGAGGTCTTTCGAAGTGAGCACTCGCACATCGCCCGGGATCATGTCGCCGGCGGACAGCTTGATGATGTCGCCCGGCACCAGGTCCCGCAGCGGCATTTCCTTGGCGCCACCGTCGCGAATGACCGTCGCGGTCACATGGATCATGGCCTTTAGTTTTGCCGCCGCCGCATCCGCCCGGGCCTCTTGCAGGAACCGCAGCGCAACGCTGAGCACCACCATGCCGGCCATAACGGTTCCGGCGCGAGGATCGTCCGTGGCGTACGAAACCGCGGACAGCGTCGCGAGCAGAATCACCAGTGGATTGCGGATGATTTTGAGGAGGCGGATGAACCAGCCTTGCCGGCGCTCCTGCGCTACCTCATTCGGGCCCGACCTGCGTGCCCGGTCCTCCGCTTCGGCTTGTGTCAGTCCGCCGGCGGTGGTCCGCAAGGACTGGAGCACTTCCTCGCCGTCCTTCCGGGAAGCCTCGAGGACAGCGGGTGAGACGTGAATCTTCTCGCTCTTTGCTTTGGCCGGAACCGCGGGCTCATGCGGGGGCGGCGCGATGGTGGAGTCCGGTTTAGCAGGGCCGCTGACTAAAACCTCTGCCTTGCTATCGGCGCCGGGAGTGGTCATGGCGTTTCCAGCCCCAATTGTTTCAGGCTTCCGTTGGCGGCAAGGCTATCGCCTGTTGCATGCGATTTGTCATCACTCGGTTCAGCAGGAACGCTGAAGTTTGCGCGGCGATCGCCACAGTGATCCACAGCTGATAGCGCGAAAACCATCCGCCGGCGATGAAAAAGCCGCTTGTCCAACCCAGGTCCGCGCTAAACCGCCAGGCGCCCAATACGCAAGCGAGCAACGCGATCGGAGCCAACAGAAGTTCCGACATCGACACGACATAGAGCGCCGAGGGTGGAAGGACGACAGCGCGAAGTGTGGACTGATATCTCGTTGCCAGATGGTTGATTTTCACAATGTCTCTCTAGGTGAACGCGTTTTCCTTCCGCTTGCTTTACGCGCGCGGTTCAGTGCTGGTTACGTCTTGTTTCCATTAAGGGCTCACTGTGTCGGCGTCGTTTCAGGCTGGATCTGATCGAGCTGCTTGCGCTCTTCGGTCAGCTTTGCCCATTCGGCGGTGGCTTTCTTAGTAAGCGGGGAAGCGGGTGGCTTCCGGTCTTGATAGTAGTCCAGGATGTTAGTGCGGCAAGTCGGCTGAGATTCCCGCAAACTTATGGTTGGCAAGCTTGCCCAGAAGCTTGTCGTAGGCCAGGTCCGCCCCGAGGTACTCGCCGGCTACGGTGGGCGTGCCCACATCGAAGTTCTCATTCGCGAGTTCCACGTGACCGGCATCGACCTGTTGCAGCAGCCCACGGTAGCTGTCTATGGTCGCGTTGAAGCTAGCCATAAACATTTTTTCCACCGCCGGGGTCGGCGGCCGGAAGGCCAGCGACTTGAAGGGACCGGTCTTGGGGACGATCTCCAACACCCAAGTCATGAAGCGCGAGCCCATGCCGGGCCGGTGATATTCCGTTCCCCATTCCTTTTCATAGCTCGAGCGCGACAGATTGTAGAGGAACTGCTTCTTTGTCAGGCCCGGAGTTTCCGTAACGAGTTCCTTTTCCTTCAGCTTCCACGCCACCCGCGTCATCCCGGGAATGATGGTGCTGACGCTGTACCGGTAGGAACCCAATGCGAGGTCCAGGTTTCCGAAGACATCTTTCATTTCCAGGCCGTAGGTGTCATGGAACGCGCGCTCTAATAGCGGTTTGGAGACTTCAAAGCCGATGAATGCCTTGTATCCATCCGGGGCGTAGCGCCCTTGCGAGACTTGCAAGACATCGAAGCCATACTCGGTCCGAACGTGCGAGACGGGATTGTCCCAATACGTTACGGTCTTGCCAAACTTGGTGCCGAGTTCTGGATACAAGATCGGTACCGAGAGATTCGTAGCCATCCGGTGACCGGCGTTGTCGGCAGCGTAATGGGCCAGCGCGCCCAGCGCAAAAGCGTATTCATTGATGTCTTGCGATTCGTTGATCAGGGCAGCAACGAAGTCTCCGCTGCGGACGTAGTGTGTCAGGTCACTGAAAAAGGGGCTGCTGAAAGGGTAGTAGCCCATATCTTGCAGAATGCAGCCCCCATAGGCGTAGGCATGGGCTTGCTTCAATTCTTCGGGCGTTGCCGCTGGAAACCGCTTCGAAAGCATTTTCTGGATAGAGGCATCCCAAAGAGAGTCAACGATCGCTTCGTGTGTGAGCACCGAGTAGCCATAGAAGACCGAGTTACCGAGCAACAGCACCGCGACCAGACGAGCAATGCTCGCGAGCCGGGACTTGGCCCAAGGATGCGGAGAAGAGGGAAAAGGGATAGGCATTGAATTGACCAGGTTGCACGGCGCTCCCGGCTTCAGGAACCAGTGCCGTCTTCGTGCTCTGGTTCCCGGCGACAACCGCCCCCCCCGCCAGGGCGCCTCCTCCGCGAGGCACATTGCCGGACTGATCGGTTGTATCGCTGGCATTACATGTCTGACGAACTCACTCTCAGGCTGGCCGCCTCAAACTTCTCGGGGGAGCCGTTCCTGGAGCGTTGGTGGTACAAACTGTCACGCAGCAAGTCGTCTTGACGCGTGCACACGGGTGGCCATTGGCACGAAAGCGCTGAAAGGGCCGAAGTACGCACAAAAGTGCCCAGGTTTGAGCCGGCTTGCTGAGCGTTACCGGCCATCGGCGGTCAATTGACCATCTGGCGTCAGTCTGTCCGCCAGCTTACTGCTTCCCGGTGTATTGTCCTCTCGCACCTGGGCGCTTCTGCCAGGTGGCCGTCCACGTGCCGTTATAGAGCCGACAGGAGGTCAATCATCATGAAGTTCGTGAGAGTGACCGGAGCGACGGCTGCATTCTTGTTTCTTGGTTCGGTGGTCTTGGTATATGCACTACACGCGGGTGAGGAACCAAAGCCGCAGGAGCACGCTCAGCCCCAGCAAAAACAACAACAGCAACCGCAACAGCACGCTCAACAGCAACCGCAACAGCACGCTCAACAACAACCCCAACAGCATGCTCAGCAGCAACCACAGCAACATGCTCAACAGGCTCAGCAACAGAAGCAACAGCCTCAACAGCAGGTGCACACTCAGCAGGCTCAGCAACAGAAGCAAGCTCAGCCCCAACAGCAGGTGCACACTCAACAGGCCCAGCAACAGCCGCATG
>JBAUOG010000364.1:0-10083 GCA_049579625.1 Bryobacteraceae bacterium | reverse complement strand
CCCATGATGTTCAAGCCGTGGCGCACGGCGCGAAGTTTCCGATGAACTGGGAAAACGGGCCCGTGCGCCAGATCAAGACCGCGGGCGAGTTCACAAGCCGGTTCGACGCCTACATTACGCCGGAGATCCGCAGCGCGATCGCAACGGTCAAACCGGAGCGACTGCCGAACGGGACTTACATCCTGACCTGGAAGGCGCGCGGAAACGAATACTCCCTGTACTTCGCGCCGCTGGGAGATACGTACGCATTGGACGGTCTGTCGGAAGGGCCCCCGTAGGGTCTTCGAGCTGGCTCGAACGTGGGAAAGGATGCGCCCAGGTGTTGCGATTTCGAACAGGATGGCAGTGTGAGCCCGGGGGCTAAGCCCCGACGGATGATGAGCTTAACCAGGCAGACTCAATTGGACGCTTAAATGCACTTCCTATCGCATATGGGACACGGGTTGCAGGATCTTCAGTTCACCTTCCGGACGCTGGCGAAGAGCCCGGTATTCGTGTTGGTTACGGCACTCACGTTGGGATTGGGGATCGGAGTGAACACTGCCATCTTCAGTTCCGTGAACTCCATGCGCTTCCGGCCCATGCCCGTGAAGGACGGGGAACGGCTGGTGGTGCTGGCGGTAAGGGATCGCGAATCGGACTTCGCACACGGACTCTCCTACCCCGATTTCCTGGACTACCGAAGTTTGACGGATGTTTTTGAAGGTGCCGCTGCTTTTCAGGTGACGGTGGTGAACTTCCAAAGAGGAACCGAAACAGACCGGCTGTATGTCGAGGCGGTGAGTGACAACTACTTCCCGTTTCTTGGACTCCAGGCTGCGCAAGGCCGGTTGTTTGGACCAGGTGATGAGCGAAGCCCGCTGCTGGTCTTGAGTTACTCGTGCTGGAAAGGCCGCTTTGGCGGCGATCCGTACATAGTCGGATCGAACATTCGGCTGAACAAGCGCACCTTTACGATTGCGGGTATCGCTCCGGAGAGCTATCACGGCGGCATCTCCTACGTCGAGTCGGATGGCTTTGTTCCGCTGAAGGCGGAGGGCTTGGGGCTGGACTCGGAGGGTCGCGACGCGCGGGGTTGGCGGGTGCTGGCGCGCTTGCGCAAGGGTATCCGAGTTGAACAAGCGCGAGCAGCGGCGTTGGTCAGGGCAGCGCAATTGGAGCGGCAGTATCCGGCCACCAATCAAGGTGTGAAGTTACTGGCTATGTATGAAATGGATTCGCGTCCCGAGCCTCAGTTCGACACAGTCGTCCCCGCCATTCTCGCTTTAGCCATGGCCCTGGTTGGCATGCTGCTGATGATTGCGTGCGCGAACATCGCCAACTTACTGTTGGTCCGGGTGGCAAACCGGAGTCGTGAACTCGCGATCCGAGCCGCCTTAGGCGCAGGCCGGGCGCAGCTGATTTGGTTGTTGTTCGATGAGACGCTAGTTCTGTCGGCACTCGGACTGGGTACGGGTTTGCTCCTTTCTTCCTGGATGACCGGCTACTTTTCGGCGTTTCAGCCAGGCGTCGATTTCCACTTTCGAAGCGACTA
Source organism: Bryobacteraceae bacterium (assembly GCA_049579625.1). Lineage (GTDB taxonomy): Bacteria > Acidobacteriota > Terriglobia > Bryobacterales > Bryobacteraceae > CAJCIT01. The sequence goes on along the minus strand of JBAUOG010000364.1, from coordinate 8,549 downwards.
CACCTTCGATTGGCGCGTTATGGCGTTCACGATCGCGGTAACCCTGTTGACGAGTTTGGTCTGTGTAAGCTTTCCGGCTTTCCAGATGACCCGCTGGGATTTGAATCAGGTCATCAAGCACTCCGGCGGTCCACAAGGTTCGGCCAAGCGCCATCTCGGCAAGATGCTGGTGGTCGGCCAAGTTGCCATCTCGCTGGTGCTGCTGATTGCCGCGGGACTGAATGTCAAAGCACTGCGGAACGCCAACCAGATCGACCTGGGCTACCGGCTGCAAGACCGGGCGGTGTTCTCCTTCAACCTGGGACAGCAGGGCTACAAGCCGAAGGAAGCGCAGCTGTTTCTGAAGCGCCTGGTGGACAAAGTGAAGATGCTCCCTGAAGTGCAGGATGTCTCTTTCGCCCAGCACCTGCCTTTCAACGGATTCACGCCCGGCCGGGTTTACCGGCATGACGAGACCCCGGGCAAGAAGGATGCCGGCCGGATCGTGATGCGAAACGTGGTTGGACCGGATTACTTCCGAACCATGGGCGCGGCTGTTCTGGAGGGCCGGGAGTTCACGGCGCACGACGACGATAAGGCGCAGCGGGTCGCGGTTGTGAACCAGGCGCTTGCCGGCAAGTTATGGCCCGGGCAATCGCCGGTCGGACAGCTGATGAAGCTCGAAAGTGGCGAGACTTGCCAAGTGATTGGCGTGGTGAAAACCGGCAAGTATTTCACGCTCGTCGAAGAACCGCAGCCCTGGTACTACGTGCCATTGGAACAGCAACCCGTCAGTTGGGGAAGCTTGGTTGTGCATGCCTCCGGTCCGCCGGCAGCGGCAATCGCCGACGTGCGCCAAAGCTTCCGCAGTCTCGATACGGGATTGGTGGTTTATCAAGTGATGACCATGGAACATCTGGTGCGCGACGGTTACCTGTTCGGGCCGTTTCGTTTCGGAAGCCAGGCGGCGACGGCGTTCGGAATCGCCGGGCTCTTACTGGCTGCGATCGGGATTTATGGCATCGTGTCCTTCAGCGCCAGCCAGCGGACGAAAGAGATCGGGATACGGCTGGGGCTGGGAGCGAACCGGCGAGACGTGTTGATGATGGTGATGCGCCAGGGACTGAAGCCTATCCTGACAGGCGTAGCGATTGGGCTGGCCGTCGCCTTGGCAGGCGGCGCCTTTGTGCCGAAGAACGTGCTGGGCATCCAAGCTGTGGATCCTTTGCTGTTTATCGCCGTGACAGCCCTATTGATTGCGGTGGGGCTCATTGCCAGTTATATTCCGTCGCGGCGGGCCGCTCGACTCGACCCCGTGAACGCGCTGCGCTGCGACTAGTCTTTTGTGGCGATGCGGGGGCGCGGAGCCCTACGGTATGCTAAACGATTCGATGCTTCGAATCGTTGCTGCCTTCCTCCTGGGCGCGGTCTTACTCACCGCGCAAGAACTAACGCTGGACCACCTCTTCACACGGCCCTTTGTGTGGGGGACGACGCCCTCGCAAGCGGTCTGGGCGAAACACGCGCATGTGCTGGTCTTCCTGTGGAACGAAAAGGGCGGTACTTTCCACGACGTCTATGCCTTTGACGCCGATGCCAAAAAGCTGACACGGCTCTCCAACCTGGAGAATGCGAAAGACCCGCTCCACGCGAGCGATGAGGAACAGGATAAACACGAAAAGAACTATTTACTCCCGCAGATGGGTGTCGGCGCCTTTGACGTATCGGAAGACGGCAAGCGGGTCGTCTTCGTGCAAAAGGGCAATCTCTACCTGGTGAATGCCGACAGCGCCGGCACGCTGTTACGGTTGACGAAGACCAAGGAGGGTGAAGGCCAGCCGCGGTTCTCGCCCGACGCTAAGTCGCTCGCCTTCACGCGCGGCGGACAGTTATTTGTGCAGGATCTGGCGAACGGGGCGATCGAGCAGATCACCGATGTGAAGGCGCCTGCCAGGCTGCAGGGATTCCGTTGGTCGCCCGATGGAAAGTACTTTGTATATGCGGTCAACCCTGCCCCGGGGCGAATGCTCTTGCTGCCCAATTACAGCGGGCAGTTTGTGACGGCGCGGCCCTTCCCACGCAACGTGTCGGGAGATGACATGAGCCAGTCGCAGGTCTTCCTGGTGGACCGGAACGGCGAAAACTCTCAGCAGATCGACACCGGAAAGATGCGTTCATCCTTCGGAGGGCTGCCGGAATGGTCGCCCGATTCGAAGCATCTGGTCACCAACAAGATCGACGCAACGCTCAAGAAGCAGGAAGTGGTGATTGTCGCTGTGCCGTCGGGCAAAGCAACTACTGTGTTTCAGAGCACCGACGACCGCTGGGTGGATACATCGGAGTTGGGTTGGGCGCCGAATGCGCAGCACTTCTGGCTGACAAGCGACAAAGACGGCTACTCGCACATCTACACCGTCAGCCTGGATGGGAAGGAGGTAAAGCAGATCACGAAGGGCCCCTGGGAAGTGCATCGCGAGCCATGGTCGATGCCCCCGCAGTGGATCGGCGATTACCTCTATTACTCGTCGACGGCGAACGGTCCAGCTGAGCGGCAATTCTACCGGGTCAAAGCCGATGGCTCGGCCCTGCCTGAGCAACTCTCCAAGGGCGAAGGATTGCACGTCGCGAGTCTTTCCGAAGACGGACGGATGACGGCCATGATGAATGCGGACATGCAGAACCCATTCGACCTCTGGGTGAATGGAGAACAGGTGACAAAGTCGCCGCAAGCCGAGTTCTATAAGATCCAGTGGGCGCGGGCGCGATTCGTGACGTTTCCTTCCGCGAAAGACAAGCGTACCGTCGCAGGGCGCCTCCTGCTGCCGCCGGGATACGATCCCGATAACCCGAAGCAAAAGCCGCGTCCGGCGGTGGTCTACATTCATGGTTCGGGATACGCAACCAGCGTCTTGAAGCAGTGGGGAAGCTACCAGGAATTGCGCTACGTCTTTAATAACTACCTGGCGAGCAAGGGCTATGTGATCTTTGAAATGGATTACCGCGGCAGCACCGGATATGGGCGAGACTGGCGCAGCGGTGTGTACCTCAATATGGCCGGACCCGACCTGGACGATGTACTCGGCGCGGTGGAATACTTGAAGGGGCTGAAGAACGTGGACACGGGGCGGGTTGGCATCTGGGGTGTAAGCTACGGCGGGTTCATGACCGCGGCCGCGCTGTTCAAAGCGCCGGCGGTTTTCAAGGCGGGCGCCGCGTTCTCCGGTGTCTACGACTGGGAGAACTACAACGCAGGCTACACCGAGCAACGCCTCACCAAACCGGATGAGAACCCGGAGGCCTACCGGCGTACCTCGCCCATCTGGTTCTCCAGTAATCTCAAGAACCATCTGTTACTCGTGCACGGCATTGTGGACGACAACGTGATGTTTCAGGATGCGGTGCAGCTTTCGGAGAAGTTGATCCACGAAAACAAGGCGTTCGAGGAGGCGTTCTACCCGGAGGAGGCACACGGCTTCACGCGGGACGAGACGCTGAAAGACGCCTTCGGCCGCGCAGCGACGTTCTTTGACCGGTATCTACAGTGATAATGCCTCGTTTCTATCCGATCCTGGACACGGCGATATTGGCCGCGCGCGGATTGGAGGTGTCGCTTGCGGCGAAGCCACTGCTCCAGGCCGGCGTCGCCATCCTGCAATACCGGCACAAGCGCGCCTTCCATCAAGCTCAGTTTGACGATCTTCGCAAACTGGCGGAGGCTTGCCGCCAGGCCGGGACACTTCTCATCGTGAACGACCGTGCGGACTTCGCGGTGCTGCTGCAGGCGGGTGTTCATTTAGGACAAACCGACCTGCCTGTACTTGCCGCCAGGCGGGTCGTCGGGCCGAATGGGGTCATCGGGTATTCGACCCATAACGAGGAGCAGTTGCGCTCAGGTGACGAGCAGCCCGCCGATTACCTGGCGATCGGGCCGATTTTCGAAACGAAATCCAAGCAGAAGCCGGATCCGGTCGTGGGTGTGGCCGAACTGGCCCGGCTGCGGAAACTGACCGCGAAGCCGCTGGTGGCTGTCGGTGGAATAGGGCTTGAGCAGGCGAAAGCGGTGTTCGAAGCTGGCGCAGACTCCATCGCCGTCATCTCGGGTGTACTAACGCCCGCGTGCTCGCCCGCTTCTTTACGGAAAAGGGCCGACGAGTGGATGGCGGCCACGGCTTGATGAGCCGCCGCCATCCTTTCCATGGCATCCTGTCCGTTTACAATGAATGCGATGAGTGACGAAACCCAACGCCCGGCTAGCTTTGAGGTCAGCCTGCAGGAACTGGAGCGGCTGGTTAAGGAATTGGAGCGCGGCGATCTGCCACTCGAGAAGAGCCTGGAAGTGTTTGAGCGTGGCGTGAAGTTAAGCAATGAATGCCGCAAGCAGCTTGAAGCCGCGGAGACGAAAGTGGAGATGCTCATCAAACGCGGCGGCGAAACGGTGGCCGTCCCTTTCGACGCGGATAAGCCTCAAGGCTGAGCATGCGACGGAACGCAAGTCCGGAGAATGACAAGTGAGCGCAGAAGTTGAGGCCGTGGAAGCGGATCTCAAACACTACCTGGCTGGACAGCAGCACGTCGTAGACCGCGTGCTGACGGCGTGGGTTCCGGCTGAATCCACTGAGCCGCACTCCGTCCACAAGGCCATGCGCTACAGCCTGTTTGCCGGCGGCAAGCGAATCCGCCCGGTGCTGGCCATTTCAGCGGCGCGTGCGGTATCCGATTCGCCCGACGGTGTAGAGAACGCTGCCGCAACGCTAGAGATGATCCACACCTACTCGCTGATTCACGACGACCTGCCGGCCATGGACAATGACGACCTTAGGCGCGGCCGGCCGACCTGTCACAAAGTGTTCGGTGAAGCAGTGGCGATTCTCGCAGGCGATGCTCTGCTGACGCTTGCATTTGAGGTGTTGTCAGACCTCCCGCTGGTCTCAGCTGAGCGCCGGATTCAACTGGTCAAGGAGTTGGCGCAAGCGTCGGGCACAGTGGGTGGCATGGTTGCCGGCCAAGTGCATGACATCGAGGGCGAGCACCAAACCCCAACGCCGCACCTTTTGGAATTAATACACCGAGCCAAGACCGGTGCCCTGATCCGGGCGAGCGTCCGTATGGGAGCCATTTACGCCGGAGCCACCACAGACGAACTCAGTGCCCTCAGCGCATATGGCGAGCACATCGGCCTGGCATTTCAAATTGTCGACGACGTGCTGGACGTAGAGCAGTCCTCAGAGAGCCTCGGAAAAACCGCTGGCAAGGACCAGGCCCAGCACAAGATCACGTTCCCTGCAGTTTACGGATTGGAGCGGTCGCGCGAAATGGCCGAAGAAGGCCGGATGAACGCGCATCTGGCGTTACGTCCGTTCGACGACCGGGCGGAGCGGCTGAGGCAGTTGGCTGACTTCGTCGTCCACCGCAAGGCTTGAAACCGGCAACTGATTATTCCAAGCCCGCGAAGCAACGGCTGGATGTCGAGATGTTAGGGCGCGGGCTCACGGAGTCGCGCGAAAAAGCACAAGCTTTGATTCTGGCCGGCGATGTCTATGTGGATGGGCAGAAGGCCTTGAAGCCCGGGCAAGTTGTCACGGCGTCGACTCAGATTCGGGTCAATCAGCCTCTGAAATACGTAAGCCGTGGTGGCTTGAAGCTCGAAGCGGCGCTCGACCGGTTCCACATTTCAGTCGCGGGGCGGGTCTGCATGGATGTGGGAACATCCACCGGCGGATTCGCCGATTGTCTGCTGCAGCGGGGGGCGCCTAGAATTCACTGCGTTGACACCGGGGTGGGCCAGATTGACTGGAAGCTACGCACCGACCCCCGCATTGTGCTGCATGAGAAGACGAACGCCCGGTATCTGGAGCCGGCGATGATCGGTGAACAGCCGGGCCTGATAGTCTGCGATGTCAGCTTCATCTCGGTGACGTTGATTCTTCCGGCCGTGACGCCCATCCTGGCGCCGGGCGGTGAGTTGGTGATTCTTGTAAAGCCACAGTTTGAAGTGGGACGGGACTTCGTCGGCAAGGGCGGAATCGTCCGGGACGCGGCCCAACAGCATCGCGCCTGCGAGCGAGTGGCTGCGGCCCTCGAGAGTCTCGGATTCGCCATGGAGTTAATGGAAAGTCCGATTCTCGGAATGGAAGGGAATCGCGAGTTCCTTTTGCATGGATGGCGCCGAAGTCCCGAGAATACAAAGGTTGCGGGCCCGTCGCGGTAATCTAAGATTCACGATCTTGGGTGTCTGCCTGAAGCGGTTTTCCGGCGGGAGCAGGCAGATCAGGGAGAGTATCAACCAGAATGCAGATGATCAACACTGTCGGCATTATCTCCAAGCCGAATATCGAACACGCTGGCGAGATCGTGCGCGAACTGTTGAAGTGGCTGGACGAGCATCACGTCCACTATCGTTGCGACGAGCAAACCGCCCTGTATGCGGGCTTGGAGCCGTTGTACTCGCGCGAGGATCTGCCTGACGGCACCCAGTTGATCATCGTGTTGGGAGGCGACGGTACGCTGCTTTCGGCCGCCCGCGTGATCGCTGGGCGCGATATCCCGCTGCTGGCCGTGAACCTTGGCTCGCTGGGCTTTCTGACCTCCATCACGCTCGATGAACTGTATCCGGAACTCGAGCGGGCTTTACGCGGCGAGCATCGGATTGGGCGCCGGCGCATGCTGGATTGCGAGCTGCTCCGCGACGGCGAGATCGTCGCCGCCTATTCGGCTCTGAACGACGTGGTGATCACGAAGTCGATGATGGCGCGCATGATTGACCTCGATACGCATGTCGACAATCACTTTGTCGCTGCCTACAAAGCAGACGGCCTCATCATCTCCACCCCCACCGGCTCCACCGCCTATTCGCTCTCGGCCGGCGGGCCCATCATTTTCCCATCCGTTGCCGCACTCTGTCTCACTCCTATTTGCCCGCACATGCTGACCAACCGGCCGGTGATTGTGCCAGATACCAGCGTGATTCAGATCGTGTCCCGTGGCACCGAGGGCACCTTCCTGACGATTGACGGTCAGGTCGGCGAGCCCATTTCAAAAGGCGATCGCATCGTTTGCCGCTCCTCGTCGAACGCCATCAGTCTGATCCGGCCGCCCCGCATGCTGTTTTTTGACGTCTTACGCGAAAAACTCAAATGGGGAGAACGATAGCTGGGTATGGCATTTCTGAAGAAACTGACACTAACCCACTGGATTTTTATTGCGCTGGTGTTGGGCATTCTGATCGGGAACTTCTTTCCCGGCTTTGGTAAGTCGCTGGCGCCGATCAGTAACATTTTTTTGCGGCTGATCAAGTCGATCGTGGCGCTGCTACTCTTCGGCACCATCGTTTCAGGTATCGCTTCCGGTGGCGAATTGAAGGCCATGGGCCGCATCGCGCTGAAGTCGATTCTTTATTTTGAAGCCGCCACCACGCTAGCTTTGGTCATTGGCCTGGTTACGGTGAACGTAATGCGTCCGGGTGCGGGCTTGTCACTGCAGGCTGGCCCAACACCTGGGTTCCCGATGAACCTGGCGAAGCCGGCGACCTTCAGTGAGATCCTCGAACACGCCATACCGAGCAATATCTTCGACGCGTTGAACCGCAACGACGTGTTGCAAATGGTGGTGTTCTTCTTTCTATTCGGCGCAGCCTGCGCGGCGATCGGCGACAGGGCCAAGCCCGTGGTGCAGTTTGCATCTTCGGTTGCAGAAGTGATGTTTCGCTATACGAAGTACGTGATGTACCTGGCGCCGTTTGGCGTCGGAGCGGCGATTGCAGTGACGGTGGGGCAGAACGGCCTGGGTGTGTTGAGGAACCTGGGCAAGCTGGTTGGCACACTCTACCTGGCGCAAGCGCTGTTCGTGGTCCTGGTGCTGGGGTCGGCCCTGACGATTGCTCGTGTTCCGCTGCGGCGATTTGTTCGAGCCGTCCGGCAGCCTTTTATTCTGGCTTTCTCGACAGCCTCGAGCGAGGCGGCTCTTCCGCTAGCGCTCGAAAACATGGAGCGTTTTGGCGTCCCCAAGCACATTGTCGGTTTCGTTTTGCCGACGGGTTATAGCTTCAACCTGGATGGATCGACGCTCTACTTGGCGCTGGCGTCGATCTTCGTCGCGCAGGCCGCGAACATCGAGCTGCCGCTCAGCACGCAAATCACAATGATGCTGACGCTGATGCTCACCAGTAAGGGCGTAGCCGCGGTGCCGCGCGCTTCGCTGGTAATTCTCTCAGGAACCCTGGCCACGTTCAATTTGCCGATTGGGGGAATCGCACTCATCCTGGGCGTGGATGCGCTCATGGATATGTGCCGTACGTCGGTGAACCTGCTCGGCAATTGCGTAGCAAGCGCAGTAGTGGCCCGTTGGGAAGGCGTCGAGCTTCACAAGACCGGCGTGGAAGTAGAAGTCGTAGCGGCCGAGGCGTGAGAGTCTGCGTGAAAACTCCAGCACTGAACCGCGCTCGTAAGCAAGCGGACCTTTTTCGACTCTGAGAACTGTGAGTCGCTGTTAAAGCGGTTTGCCGTCGGCATCGATCAGCTTGACCTCGCCGATGTTGAGATCGCGGATGCCTTGCTCAATCTTCGAGCGATCGC
>JBAUOG010000363.1:0-2503 GCA_049579625.1 Bryobacteraceae bacterium | reverse complement strand
CCGCCAGCAAGCGTTGACGTGCAGTGGCTTCGTCACGCTCTACCAGGTCCACGTATACAATCGGCCCAAGCAGCCCGTTTACTTCACATGGCTGGACACGCACCGGTATGAGCAGGCTTTGCTCTCCTTTAGGATCGTGTCGAAAGGCTGCTGCCCATTCTGGTTGTGTATAGAGGGAACTCAGGTATTGAGGAGACAAGACAGCGATCATACGGGGGGCAAGCGTGAGCGCACGATCCATCTGGATGACGAAATTGCTGCCGGGCAAAAAGTCCCAGGCCAGTACGATAACGGAATAGGCTGCTTCTTCCAATTGCCAGGCAATCCATTCAGCCCAGCGCAGGTCGGCTCCATTATAGCTGATAAAAAAGTCTTTGTGATCCTGCTGGCTCATAGACAACCCCTTCCGCCATAGTTTGCAGCATATGATATCAGGTCTGTTGTATCACTGATAAAACGGTCAACAATTGAACTTTTAAGATACGTATTTCAGGCCAGTTTTGCATGAAGTCTCTTGTGTTGTAGATGAACAACAAAAGTTTTGGTGAACCCCATGAGGCATTGCATTTTATGGAGAGATTGCTCCTCATGTCCAAGTCTGTTGCTATGTATCTAGAATTACATAACTGGATTTGCTGGGATTGCTTGGAGAAGAGGAAACTCTTCCAAAATCTCTCTCTAGTATAAGCGCTTGAGAGGGCTAGTTCAAGAGGAAGCAATTATCGAACGGTCACCTAAAAACCATAAGAAGGGCTATTATCCTACACAGGACGTCACAATTGTTACATACACAAGCTATGCAGGGGGCCAGGACGGCGCGAGTGCTCAATCCCAATAGTCCCTATCTCTACGCGGGGTGGCCCAAGGTGGGTTGGAATCGAAACATTGAAGATTCTTCAAAGGAATATTATTGATAGATGTGTTGTTCCCAAAAGTAGAAGGCGACGATGGCTTCCGTGGGGATGATCCTTTTTTGGATACAGGCAGATTAGCTAGATTAAGGAACGATTGATGATTCATCAGCACGAATACCATGTAATTGAAAATGAAAATGGACAATTGTTGTGCGAAAATTGCGGAACTCCTCTTCCATTCGAGCCGGAGTCATTTCGTCGCACTCTGACTATTTCGGGGCCTTCTGAACCTGGATGGTATGTGTGGCGTTGTTCTAATCCAGCATGCCGGGCAGTAAATGTTCGACAGGTTGATGATGTCGGTGATATCGAACAAGAGCTGAATAAGATCTTCTGCTAATTGTAATGAGAAATACCCTGGTTGTGTGAGAAACATGCAACCAGGGTATTTTTCTATATGTCACATGGACATTTCGGAATCGTGTGGAGAAGGTTCAGTCAGTTCCCAGGCTCGATAGCCTGACTCCGTATCTTCCACCAGTATGGAGCGAGGTCTTCGTAATAACTTTCTCACTACCCAGATGTCGCCTGCTGCTCCGGAGAAATTGCCGATGAGTGCGAAGAGGGTGTAGGAGGCTAGCACTGGAGAGATGAGTATTAAGATAATGCCAGCAAGTGTGATGACTATCAGGGGAGCCAGTCCGACGACGAAGTACTGGTTGCGGTGGAAAAGCTGGTTTTTGGCTCCGCAGTAGAGTGCGTAGGGGAGCTTAGCGCCGAAGTAGGGTTTTCCACCCCAAAGTACAAAAGCAGCTGCGTGGAACAGTTCATGGATGGGTAAGATGAGGATGTAGCCGATGATGTTGATGCCTATCCAGAGGAGTAGTCCCTTGAATCCGTTGATGACTGTTGTGGAGTGTGCTTGCTGGGTGTAGGAGATGTAGTTGAGGAGGCCAAAGAATATGGCGCCGATGACGAGTAGGAGCAGGCTTAGAAGGGCCAGTGGGCGAAGTTGTTCTGGCTCTAGAAGTTCTATTTCTTCGAGTTTGCGTATGTGTCCGTTGTTTATGGCTTCTTGTTGCTCATTGCGTTGATGAGGGTGGAAGCGGTCGATGAGTGTTAAGGGCAATGGTGTTTTCACTTTTTTGTTTTGGTTCTATCATAGCACAATTGTGTATATATTGACTGGCCGCCTTCGGGACTTGAAATGCGTCCTGTCAACGCCGCTGTCGCGCCTACCAGTGGTCAGACAGGACGTAAGGAGGCGGCAGGAAAATATAAAAAATATTTTCGGGGACACCCCGAACCCCGGCAAAGGACTGCGTCCTCTGCACTCCTGCACTGCACTCCTGGGTGGTGGACGGTATAGGAGGTCACTGCTATACTATGTTTCAGGTGAGAGTTATAGAAAGGTTCAGTAGTATGCAAAGTAGACAGGCATGGAAATATCTGATTGGGGTTTTTGCTTTGTTCTGGGTGGTTCTGGCCATCATGTTCATCATTGCTGACTTTCCGTTCTATATTATTACGTTGTCATTAAGTATTACGCTGGTTTTATCGGCTGCGATTGTTGCTCTGGCCTGGGCGTATCAGAACAATTATTAACAATCGAAGAAAAACCAACGATATCAACAGGAATCGGCCAGTAA
>JBAUOG010000362.1:0-2321 GCA_049579625.1 Bryobacteraceae bacterium | reverse complement strand
GTAACGGCTCTTGGAGAGAATTTCCAGCAATAGCGCATTGATTCGCTCCAGGTCCTGGTTGGTTGCATTGGCTGGCACCGGGAACTGCTGCAAGGCGGCCCGGCTGTTCCGGCTCAATTCATACAGGCAGATCGAGACGGCTTGGCCGAGATTCATGGACCCGTGCTCGTCCCGGGTAGGAATTCGCAGAAACCAATGGCAGTGGCTCAGGTCGTCGTTGGAGAGGCCGAACGTCTCGGAACCAAACAGCAGCGCGACGCGAGCGCTCTCCCACTGCCGCTTAATCAGACGGTTTGCACTCTCCAGGCGATAGAGTGGCGCGTGGAGGTCGCGGCGGCCCAGCGAGGTAGTGCCAACGATCAACGAACAATCGGCAACCGCATCGGCCAAGCCCTCGAACACCTTGGCGCTTTCCAGGATGTAGTGGGATTTCACCGCGGAAACGGCTTCCTTGAACGCCACATCGTAAGGGTTGACGAGACGGAGATCGGTAAACCCGAAGTTGCTCATCGCCCGGGCGGCAGCACCAATGTTGAGCGGATTGCGGGGGGAGACGAGGACGACGCTGAGGCCGTCCCGGCTGGCCTCCTCCTTGAGCTTACTGTTCGAGATACGTGTAGCCGTTGAGGCCATCCTCGTAAAACTTCAGCAGCCGGCCCGATTCTTCGTATCCGATGCGCTGTTCACGGACGGCGGTCTCCACATCCTTGCGAAACTCGTCGAGCAGGTTCTGCGCGTTGAACTGCACGTAGGCCAGCACTTCTCGAACCGTATCGCCCTGTACTACGGTCTCCAACACCACTTCGCCTTGTTCGTTCAGCGTGACGTGCACGGCGTTTGTGTCACCGAGGAGATTGTGAAGATCGCCCAGGATCTCCTGGTACGCTCCCAGGAGAAATGCGCCCAGGTAGTACGGCTGCCCGTTGAAAGCGTGCAAAGGGAGAGTCTTCTTCACGTCGCGGCGGTCGATGAACTGATCCACCTTGCCGTCCGAGTCGCAGGAGATGTCGCCCAGCACGCCCCGCCGCATGGGTATCTCGTTGAGCCGGTGGATGGGCATGACCGGAAAAAGCTGCTTCACAGCCCAACTATCGGGCATGCTTTGGAAGAGCGAGAAATTACAGAAGTACGTGTCGGACAACATGCCATCGAGGCCCTCGAGCTCTTCGGGGAAGTAGTCTAGCTCGCCGGCGATCTTCAGGATTTTTCGACAGATCGTCCAATACAGGTTTTCAGCCTGGCTCCGCTGCTCGAGTGTCAGATAACCAAGGCTAAACAGATTCAATGCCGAATCAAGCGCCTGCTGCGAGTCGTGGTAAGTCTCCATCAGGTTCTTCTTGCTGAGCGTCCGGTGTGTCTCGAAGAGGTCGATGAGGCACTGCTCCGAGTCTTCGGGAATGCTCGTGGGCAACTCTTCTTCGCCGAAGCCACTGACGCCTAATACGTTAAACACCAGAGCGCTGTGATAGGCCGCTACCGCCCGGCCACTCTCCGTGATGATGGTCGGGTGAGGCACTTCAGCTTCATCGCAAATGCTCTGAATGTGATAAACCACGTCGCGTGCGTACTCATCGAGCGTGTAGTTGACGCTGGATTCAAAGTCGGTTTGGGAGCCGTCGTAATCGACACCGAGGCCACCGCCCACATCAAGGATGGAAAGGCCGGTGCCCAGGCGTTTCAGGTCGACGTAGATGCGCGCGGCTTCAATCACCGCCGCCTTGATCTGACGGATGTTGGTGATTTGACTGCCGAGATGAAAGTGCAGCAGCTCGAGGCTGTCTTGAAGGTCGTTCTCTTTCAAGTACGTCACGGCCTTCAAAGCTTCGGAAACAGTCAGTCCAAATTTCGAACGATAGCCGCCCGACGACTTCCAGCGGCCTGAACCGCGGCTTGCCAGTTTTACGCGGATCCCTATGGTTGGCTTTACGCCCACCTTCTTGGCGTGCTTAACGATTAATTCCAGCTCGGTGTATTTCTCGACGACCGGAGTAATGCGGCGGCCGATCTTCCTGGCCAGCATCACCATCTCGATGTACTCGTCATCTTTGAAGCCGTTGCAAATGATGGGAGTCTCATTGTCGGCAATGGCGAGCACGGCCAGCAACTCGGGCTTTGAGCCCGCCTCGAGACCAAAGCGATACGGGCGTCCGTATTCGAAGACCTCCTCAACAACCTGGCGCTGCTGGTTCACCTTGATGGGATAGACACAACAATACTTGCCTTGGTAGCCATGCTCGCGGATGGAATTGTCAAAAGCCTGGTGCATTTCGCCGAGACGGTGCTTCAGTATCTCGCCGAAGCGAATCAGGATGGGCATCGAG
>JBAUOG010000361.1:0-2182 GCA_049579625.1 Bryobacteraceae bacterium | reverse complement strand
CGGCGCTTTGAGACGCTGGAAGTGAGCCTGACATCAGGCCGGGGTGTCCCCGATGAGCTGAGGAGCGCGCCGTTCCGATGAAAATGCTGCGACCTTTTTCATCATTGAGGCTGTGCACTCCGGCGCTCCCTCACGGTCGCGGCTCAGTTTCGTTCCGTGCTGAAGTTTTCACACAGGTAAGCCGTGCAGGGATAAATCCGCGGCTGCGTCGTTACCGCGTCGCGGGCGGTACGTTGGCCGGCGTGGCTTCGACCACGGTCCACGGATTCGCTTTGATGTCGCGAAGCAGCGGGGTCTGCCACTTGAACTCCGGATGCGCCTTGAGGTGCTCGGCCGCGTGGAACTCCACGCCGCAGGGGTGACCCATCCCGGCAATAAATGACATGCGCTCGGCCATCGCGCTGTCTCCCACCTTGGCCTGCGCGACCCCAGCCGGACCATAAGCGGGCTGCCATCCCTTCATGCCGCGCCCCGACTTGTCCACGTGGCCGCAAATGGTCCGCTCGTTCGGGTCAATCTCTTTCGTAAGCGCGTCGTAGTGGTCCGTCTCAAACTTCTCGGCGGCCGTCACATCAATTTTCCCTTTGTACTCGGCCATCAACTGATCCCAACGCACGTGCCGCACCTGGTCCGGCACTTCCGGGCCCGGCTGGTAATCGGTTTCTTCGGCCATCAGCTTCGCGTTAATCGGGAAGTTCGCCCCGACAAAGTAACCGTCCTTGGATCGGTCAAACGTCACGTTCTTCAGTCCCAGCTCGAGTCTCCCAATCTCATTGGTCTTCCGGTCGGCCACCAGCCATGTGTTGGCGTAACCGCCGTTATTGCCCTGCTTCATGATGCGGGCGAAGTCGTCAATCGACTCGGCATACTGCATGGCTTTTCGGGCGCGGACGAATTCGGGAACGGCTTTCTCGTCAAATCCATGGAACCCGGAAATGGTGGTTTCGGTAATCATGATGCCCGCATCGTTGATGCCGAAATCGTCGGCACTGTGGATTAGGCCCGGCATTCCGTCCATCAGAATTCGGTGGCCGGCCGTAGGCGAGATGTCAAAGATCACGTTCCAGCGTGTAGCGGTCAGGTAGTCCGTCCAGTTGTTGTGGCCAATCACCACGCGGCCGTCTTTGGTGTAGGAACCGGTTGCAACAAAGGCGCTGCAATGCTCGGCAGGGGTGGCGGTTTCCGGCTTCCCCTGGCGGCGCTTCATCTCGTCGGTGTAGTACGAGAACTCCATATAGCCGTTCATGGCCACCAGGTCGACGATGTCGAGATGCGACCCCTGGGCGTGCAGGCCTTCGACGATACCCTGCAACTCGGCGCGATACTCCGGCGGCACTTGCGGCCAGAACACCTTCTCGGCAATGCTCCGCAACTCTGCCCACGACTTCTTCACCTCGTGGGTGGTCGAGAGTTCAATCGCCTTCTTGTTGTCTTCGATCTCAGACGCAAGCAGGTAGCCATGCTGATAGCCGATCGTGCCGGGATCACCTTCGAGGTGCACAAAGATCCAGCCGTCCCTGTCAGGACGGCGGGAGCCCGCCTCGAGCCTTGGATCCTGGCGGGCTTTCGTCCGCTTCGCTGCGGAGGCCAACGCCGGAAGCAAAAGAGCGACAATAAGGAGCAGTCCGCACGACTTCATATCTCCTTATTGCAACACAAGTGACGTGGCCGCTTCCGCTTTCCCAAGCATCTATAGACTGTTGTGAATACCTTAGCTGACAGCAACGCTAAACAGAAGGAGCGGGATCTCAACGCTCTTTACCAACTGGGCATACTGATCACCCTGGCGGTCGTGACCATCACGTTCGGGTCGTTGATCTTTGCCTTCGTCTATCGCTCGGAGGTGCGGCAGAACTGGACGCACATCGAACTGCCCCGGACCTTGTGGCTATCCACCGTTCTGCTACTGGCCAGCAGCGCCTTGATCGAGGCCGGACGGCGCCGGCTGAAGCTCGGCGATCAGCGGTCGTTCTATCGCATCATGTGGTGGGCGACCGGCTTCGGATTCCTGTTCCTGGCGGCTCAGTTGACGGCCTGGTTTCAGATCCTCCGCACGGGCGTTTTGCTCGACCGCAATCCGCATTCCTCGTTCATCTTCATCTTCTCGGGAATGCACGGCGTGCACATCCTGATCGGCCTGGCGGGCTTGTTCTACTTGCTGCGGCGAACCCGGGAACATGCC
>JBAUOG010000360.1:0-30889 GCA_049579625.1 Bryobacteraceae bacterium | reverse complement strand
GGCAAGCCAGCCGAGGGTGACCAGTATTGCAATCCAACTGATTTGCTGCGGCGTCCACCTCAATTGCGCGGCAAAGATAAGAACGACGACCGCGGCCAAGCCATCTCCCAGCCGCCAGACCACGGTGTCGATAAACCATTTTGCCCTGATCTTCACCCGGCTCGGCAGCGGCAAATAGAGCAATTCGGTCGTCGATTGCCAGACGGAATAGCGGAGCACTTGGTCGCCACCCCTGAGGAACAGAGCGGCGGCGACTGTCCCCCAAATGAGCAGGCCGGCGGAACCAGCCAAAACCACCACAGGAAGAACCAACAGCATGAAGCCAATGCCGAAGCGGCGGAGCAGGCGGGTGGTAAGCAGGAGCTGAACCAGCAACGCCAGGATGCCGGCGTAAGAATAAAAATTGCCGAAGAAAATCGCCAGTGCTTCTTTGCCTACCGAAAACTGCTGAGCGACAGCCTTGAATTGCCAGGCGGTGACTGTGGTGGCAAAGTTCGAGAGGCAAATGACGGCGGCGATGGCACGCAGGTAAGGAGAAGAAAAAAGGGAGAGAATGCTCTGCTGCAGGTATTTTGGTCTCGTTCCGGCAAAGCTGGCGGTTGTATTCCCCGGATCGAGCCGAAGCTTGCCGCCCCTGGAAACGACCGCCACGACGGCAGAACAAAGGAAGAGAAGACCCGCCATAGCGAGCAGGAGACTTTCGGCGCCGGAGGCTTTGGCGACCGTTTTCGACAGGTAGCCGCCGAAGATCCAGCCCAAGATGCCACCACCGGCGACCATTCCGAAAATGCGCTTCGCTTCGCGCGTAGTGAGCAGATGGTTTGCGAGGGTCCAAACCTGAGTCGGCGCCAGCACTGCTAACATGCCCACCCAGACGTAGAATGCCCCATACAGCCAGCCGGGACGAGAGTAGTGAGCCAGGGCCCAGAACAAAACGCAGGTGGCGCCAAAGAACAAAGGGCTGGCCACCAGCAAGCGGCCGAGCGAAGTGCGGCGCCCCATTCGCAAGTAGATGACAACGACGAAGCCAACCAGCACCCCGCTGGCGATGTCCGCATAGGGCAGCTGAACCGCCGCGAACTGTGTCAGAAACAAAGCGTCGCGAGCAACTTTACCGATGACATTGGCACTGATGATGAGAAACAGGCAAGCACTCAGTGGAAAACCGCGACCCAAATCGCCGGGATAAAGATTCAGTGCCCGCTCGGCCCAGTTAATCCAGCGGTTCATCTCAATAGCCACCCGTGGTCGTGTGTGTTATCCAGCAGGGGTTTCAATTCGCTTTCACCGGGGATTCAGGAGATTTCTCCTCCCACAGCACCTCCTGCCCGTCCAGGTACTGGGCAGTGAATTTGCCGCCCGCACCGATTTCAAGCGCCGAGGCCCGGCCGCCCTGCCAAAACGTCGAGAGCATGCCAGTGTCGATCAGAATAGGGTCAGGCGCACAATTGATCTTAGGCTATACCCCCTGCGGAAGAGGTTGGGAAGGTCGCCGGGGCCAGCCGTGGCAGAGGCAACCCACCGCGCGGATCGTACGTCCATTTAGGGTCGACTTAATGAGAAGTCTGCTACGCATACTGACAATTTCCGGATTATCGATTGCCCAGTGCTCACAGGAAACCAGCCATGAGCAGCCTGCGCAGACGTACGCGGTGGCAGAAGCATATCAAGTCTATTCCGCCATCCTGCCGGATGAATGGACGTGGCGCTACACCAATTCGCAAATGTTTGTGATACGAGCCGAAACTGTCTCGTACGAAATGTGCCTGGTGCCAACCGGCCAATACAGAGAACTCTTGAAGCCGGCGATAGCTGATTTCAGAATTGAGAACCGAAAGACCCGGAAGCTCGACCGGTTACTTGCCATAAGCAAGCCCTACGAGTTAGTGGGTTCGGACGCTCTGGCGGCCCCATTCGCGGTCAGCGGTCAGGATGGCTGGTCGAGGTTTAGTTCAGAGCATCCGGGGTCAGTTGGGTGGATCGAATTCTCCGCGGTTGGTTTCAATGAAGCCAAGGCGATCGCGGTGGTGTACGTAGGACATCACTGTGGCAACGCCTGTGGCGGCGGTGGCTTTAACGTCCTTCGGAAGGTAAACGGCAAATGGAAAGCCCTTTCGTGGACCGGTCAGATTTGTGCTTGGGCGTCGTGACGAAAAAGCTCAGGAGACACCCCAGAAGGGACGACAACCGTCGCTGATGACCGGCATCGCGACACCGTCTGCTGAATGGTCAGATGCCACAGTCCCGGCGGGCCTCCCAGGGTAGGGACTGGGAAACGGCGATACCGTCGGTAATCCATCAAGTGCGTTAGCTATTCTTCAAACATCGCCGACACGGGATTCTGGAGTTGGCACACTCAATAAGCCCGAAAGCTTAGGTTAGCGCTTATGGGCTAACAGTCTGCGCCGCGTGGCGGGCCCAGCCTCACCTGAATTAGAAGAAGGCTTCGGACATCTGGTCGGCGATGCGTTCGGCGGTGACAGGGGCCAGGAGCAGGCCATTACGCAGGTGGCCATAGGCCAGATAGAGCGGGCTCTCGTGCCAGCGGCCAATGTGAAGCCGATCGCTGCCCGGGCGAAAGCCGGTCCAGACTTCGATGGGCGTGGTTTCCGCCAGGTGCGGCAGCAAGAACGCGGCGTTGGACTCCAGTTGCGTCACAACCTGATTCTGGATCGTGCGGTCGAATCCGGCGTGCTCCATGTTCGATCCGGCAATCAGAAACCCATTGGCGCGCTGCAGTATGTAGGTGTGGGTGAGATCGTGCCGGACAATGGTCTGGCAGCACTTGTGCGGCATCCGGTAACCGATCAAGTGGCCCTTCACGGGCTCGGAGGCCGGGATGGGCGGCAGGCCCGATATGGGGATGGCGCCGCTCCAGGCGCCCGCTGCGAGCACGGCGGCGCGAAAGTCGTTTCCACCTAGGCCGTTCCAGACGCGGATCAGCCGTGCGGAGATCTGCTCGATCCGGTGGACCGGGTGGCGTTCCGCGATGGTGACGCCGGCGCGCTCGCAAGCAATGCGTAAGGCGGACATCACGGTACGTGGGTCAACCACCGCGTCGTCCGGATAAAACATGGCTCCGACGAGGCCTTCCGTGCGGACAAACGGCCAGAAGGCCTTCACCTGGTGGGCCGGCATAAACCGGGAGGCGATGCCGAGCTGGATTTGCCGGTTACTTCGTTGCTGGAGTTGCTGCCATTCGGCCGCCGAATAGGCAAGGTCGAGAGCGCCGTTTTCCTGGAAATCGATAGCCAGGCCTGAGGCGGTTTCCAGCTCACCGACGAACTCGGGATAGAGGGAACGGCTGCGCTTGGCGAGCGTCAGGAGTTCGGACGCGCGATCGAGCTCTCCACCCGGCGCGAGCATTCCAGCTCCGGCCCAACTCGCTTCGCCGCCTAGCTCGCCCTGGTCATAAAGCGCCACATTCCAGCCCCGCTGCGCCAATCGCCAGGCAATGGACGCGCCAATGATGCCGGCGCCGACCACGGCTGCCCGCCTTGTGCCTGGCCCCCGGGAAGAAGTGGATGGTGTCAAATCCGGCGCCTCCTGATGGCGGAGGGCAAGGGCGAAGGTTGCCCTGAAAACGCCGGGAGAGTTTGTAGCAGACGCCCACCACAGCCTGAAGGCTGTGCCACGGTTGCCTCTGAGAAGAGCCGCAGAGAGTTGGTGATAACAGCTTTTTCATCACTGCTCGGTATGCACTTGGCGCTCAAGATGAGGTCGGTGCTGAAGTTTTCAAGATTAAGGTCAACCGCTCCGTGGCTCCGAGGCGGAGAGCTACCGTCGCGGCGCGGTAGGCTCTCGGGAAACTTGGGGCGGTCAGCAAGCACGACGTGAGACCTGAGTTTTCAAGAAGACTCCGGGCAACCGCTCCGTAACCGTCGCGGCCCGGTAGGGTTTTGCCAGAAACAGTAACAATCCAACTAAGCAGACTCGGGAACGGCGGCGATGCGTGGTATTTCCGGTTGGGAAGAAGGAGTGTCCGAACCCGAACTTCGAACCACCTCGAGAAACGCCTTCGCGGCATGGCTGAGCGCACGCCGGCTCGGATAGACCAGCCGGATCTTGCGCTCCACGTTTAACTCTTTCACGCGTATTTCCCGGAGCAGCCCCTGTTCAATCTCCTGCTCGACGCACATTCGGGGCACGAAGGCGACGCCTTCATTCCGTTGAACCATACGCCGGATTGTCTCCACGGTAGGCATTTCCACGTCCATGTTCAGCGGAACCTTATAGCGTTGAAACTCGCGCAGGACGATCTCACGGTAAGGCGACAGAACATTGTGGGCGATGAAGGTCTCCATGTCGAGCTCGAGGATGGAGACGTCGGATCGCTCGGCAAAGCGGTGCTGGGGCGACACGATCAACGCCAGGCGGTCTGTATATATGATCTGCGAATTGAGGTGATCATCGCCGGGATCGAAGCTGATGACACCGAGCTCAAGCTCTCCGTCGAGCAGATTGGACGGGATTTTGCTCGAGAGAGAGCGCCGGACCTGCACCTTCACTTTGGGGAACAGCCGCCGGTAGCGCTCGATGTGCTGGATCAAGTAAAGTGATGTGGACTCGTTCGCGCCGATGGTCAAGCGGCCCGAATAGTTGTCGCGAAGCTCCCGAAGCGCGTTTTCGAGGTCGGATTCCAGGTTCTGGAAGCGCCGCGCATACTCCAGGACGACGCGGCCGGCATCGGTGAGGAGCAGTTCCCTGCCCGACCGGTCGATCAGCTTTTCCTTCAGGTCGCTCTCAAGACGCTGGATCGCGATGGAGATAGCTGGTTGAGTACGAAGGAGTTTCTCGCCAGCCCGGGAAAAACTGCGCTCTGTCGCGACGGTCAGAAAGACTCTTAGAGGATAGAGTTCCATGTCGGCACTTCTGGGGATCTTCCACGCCCGTAAAGCGGATAATAGCCCCTTATGGCATCATTATATCTAATGCAAGAAGGCAATACTATAAATTTGCATAATCGCTGAGGGTTTTTTACGATGGATGAAGCCTCTTTCGGATACGAAGCGATCTGACGAGGGGTTTCGGCGGACGGACGAACCAGTCCGATTCGAGGCCGCTGACTAAAATCCTCTTGGGAGGGCCAACTTGAGCCGCGTTTACATCTTCGACACAACCCTGCGCGACGGTGAACAATCTCCTGGCTGCAGCATGAGCACGCCAGAGAAGCTGGAGATGGCCGCCCACCTGGTCGAACTCGGGGTGGACATTCTGGAGGCGGGTTTCCCAATCGCTTCAGAAGGCGACTTTGAGGCGGTGGACGCCGTCAGCCGCCAATTCCCTTGGGTGCAGGTGGCTGCGCTGGCGCGATCGACCACGCTGGATGTGCAGCGCTCGGCGGAAGCACTGAAACACGCCAAGCGGCCTCGCATTCACACCTTTCTCGCCACCAGCGACATCCACCTCAAATACAAGTTGAAGAAAAGCCGCCAGGAAGTGTTGGATGCCGCGGTGGCCGCCGTGGCACTGGCCCGGAGTTATACAGACGATGTAGAGTTCTCAGCCGAGGACGCCACGCGCACCGATCCGGACTACCTGGAGCAGGTCTGCCAGGCTGTGGTTGAGGCGGGGGCCCGCACCGTCAATCTGCCGGATACGGTTGGCTTCTCCGTGCCGGATGAGTATGCCGCCCTGATTAGCAGAATGGCAACGGTGCTGGGCGATCGGGCCATTATCAGCGTCCATTGCCACGACGACCTGGGGCTGGCTGTTGCGAATTCTCTCGCTGCCGTCAAGGCAGGAGCGCGGCAGGTGGAATGCACCGTGAACGGAATCGGGGAACGAGCCGGCAACGCGGCGCTGGAGGAAGTGGTCATGGCCATGAAGACACGCCACGATCAATTCCCCTATAAGACCGGGATCCGCAGCGAGCAACTTTACCCAGCCAGCCAAGCCCTGACCCGGATGATCTCCTTCGGTCCACAACCGAATAAGGCGATTGTGGGCGAGAATGCATTTGCTCACGAAGCGGGTATCCACCAGGACGGGTACTTGAAGGAGAAATCGACCTACGAGATCATGGACCCGCAATCGGTAGGTGTGCCCGAAAGCAGGTTGGTACTCGGTAAGCACAGCGGGCGTCACGCGCTAAAGAACCGTATCGAGACGCTGGGCTTCGAACTCTCGAAAGACGAACTGGACGCGCTCTACCATCAATTCACACTGCACGCCGACAACAAGAAGGGTGTTCGCAACGACGAGATCGTGCACATGGTCCAGGAAGTGATTGGACGCCCCGCGGCCGCACGGTAAAGGCGTGCGAAGAAGACCAAGAACTGCTTGCTCGCGTACGCGGCTCAGAAAGCTTTGCGTGATTCGATCCTTCACTATCGCGCCTCCGACGCGCTGCGTTCGCTCCTTGAGAGTCGCGGCTCCGTTTGGGTCCGCTTGCTGACGCGCGCGGTTCAGTGCTGGAGTTTCGCAAACCAACATTATGAATCTTAAAGTCTTGCTGTTGCCGGGTGACGGCATCGGCGTGGAAGTGACAGGCGAAGCGGAGAAAGTCTTAAAGCGGGTGGCGGAGGTGTATGGGCACACGCTGACGCTTAGCGAAGGCCTGCTGGGCGGAGTCGCTATACACAAAACCGGCAACCCATTTCCGGATGAGACCAAGCGACTGGCATTGGATGCCGACGCGACGTTGATGGGCGCGGTTGGACTTCCGGAGTTCGACAACGCACCGCCTGAGCGGCGGCCCGAGCGAGGGCTGCTTGGGATCCGCCAGACTTTGCAAGTGTATGCCAATCTGCGGCCCGTGCGTTCTTACAAGGCGCTGATCGATTCATCGCCACTCAAGAACGAACTGGTGGATGGCACCGATATGATCATCGTGCGCGAGCTGACCGGCGGGCTTTACTACGGTACGCCGCGAGGCATCTCGGGTTCCGGCGCGGAGGAGCGTGCGGTCAACACGATGGTCTACACGCGGCCTGAGATTGAACGCGTCAGCCATATGGCGTTCCAGTTAGCGCGCAAACGCCGCAAGAAGGTGACCAGCGTCGATAAGAGCAACGTGCTGGAGAATTCGCAATTGTGGCGCAAGGTGGTCATCGAAGTGGCCGCGCAGTATCCCGACGTGACGCTGGATCATCTTTTGGTGGACAACTGCGCGATGCAGCTGGTGCTGAATCCCCGACGCTTCGACATTGTGCTTACCGAGAATCTGTTTGGCGATATCCTGAGTGATGAAGGCGCGGTGTTGGCAGGTTCCATTGGCATGCTGCCCTCAGCATCGATCGGTTACCAGCGGCCTTCCGGAGCCTGGGTCGGCTTGTATGAACCAGTGCACGGATCGGCGCCCGATATCGCCGGACAGAATAAGGCTAATCCACTGGGCGCGATCGGGTCGGTGGCCGCGCTTCTTGAATACAGTTTTGGTTTGCTGGACGAAGCGAAGAACGTAAACCAGGCCATGGAAGCGGTTCTCAACAGCGGCCATGTGACAGCAGACTTGAAGCCGGCAGGAAAACCCGCCAGCACGAACGAAGTGGGCGATGCTGTTTGTGCCGCGCTCACGGCGGCGAGGTAGTTGCCGACAAAAAAGCCGAGACGAATCTCGGCTCAGCAGGCTTACAGACGTTGATGAAAAAGTGCCAAAAACCGCTCCCTTACGGTCACGGCTCGGAAGCGTTTGTGTTCGCTTGCAATGAGTTGTGGAAGTCCGGACATTTGAGGGATTAAGGGAAGACGGCCTTTTTCATCACCGGCTAACAGCCTGCGCCACAACCGAGGGGTTGAGTTTTTCGGAAGAACTGAAGTCAAATCATGCCAAATACGAATTCCGCGGCACAGCCGCGCACGATTATTGAGAAGGTTTGGGACAACCATGTTGTTGCGGAGCAGGACGGCGCGCCTGCGCTTCTGTATGTCGACCTGCATCTGGTCCACGAAGTCACGTCGCCGCAGGCGTTTTCCGGATTGCGTGAGCGGGGCCTGAAGGTGCGGCGTCCTGATCTTACGTTTGCAACAACCGATCACAGCATTCCTACTCATGACCGCACGCTCCCGATCATCGATACGATTGCGGCGGCGCAGATCGACCAATTGAATGAGAATTGCCGGGAGTTCGGCATCCCGCTGTACGGACCGCTCAGCGACAAACAGGGAATCGTGCACGTGATCGGCCCCGAGCAAGGCTTGACCCAGCCCGGCATGACAGTGGTGTGCGGCGACAGCCACACCGCGACCCACGGCGCATTTGGGGCGCTCGCATTCGGCATCGGCACCAGCCAGGTAGAGCACGTGCTGGCAAGCCAGTGCCTTCTGCAAAGCAGATCCAAGACGTTCGAGGTGCGCGTGGAAGGATCATTGAAGCCCGGTGTGGGTGCGAAGGACATCATCCTGAACCTGATATCGCGCATCGGCATCGGGGGCGGCAACGGGTCGGTGCTGGAGTATTGCGGCTCAACCATCCGGTCACTATCAATGGAAGAGCGGATGACCGTCTGCAACATGTCGATTGAAGGGGGCGCCCGAGCCGGCATGATTGCTCCGGACGACACGACTTATGAGTATCTGGCTGGGCGGCCTTATTCGCCGAAAGGCGCGGACTGGGACCGAGCTGTTGCATTTTGGCGGAAGCTTCCCACCGACGAGGGCGCGGTGTATGACAAACACATCTATATTGATGCGGCGACGCTCGAGCCGATGATCACCTTTGGCACCAATCCCGGCATGGGAATTCCGATCACGTCGCCGGTACCGAATCCAACTTCACTCGCCGATCCGTTGGAGCGGGATTCGTTGGACAAGGCCTTGCGCTATATGGATCTGCCTCCGGGCAAATCGCTACTGGGGCACGCCATCAATGTGGTTTTCATTGGAAGCTGTACCAATTCGCGGATGTCGGATTTGCGGGCTGCCGCGGGTATTCTGAAGGGCCGCAAGGTGAGTCCGAACGTGCGCGTGATGGTGGTTCCGGGTTCACAGGTCATCAAACGCCAGGCGCAAGCCGAAGGGCTCGACCGGATTTTCCTTGATGCGGGAGCCGAGTGGCGCGAAGCCGGGTGCTCCATGTGCATCGCGATGAACGGCGATCAACTGAAGCCCGGCGAATACAGCGTGTCGACCAGCAACCGCAATTTCGAAGGACGGCAGGGCAAAGGGGGACGGACCTTCTTAGCCAGCCCACTGACTGCGGCGGCCAGTGCCATCACCGGCGTTGTTACGGATGTGAGGACGTTGTTTTAGAAGGCGTACTTGTAGGGAGCCCACACAAATATGTCCCTGAAAAAGAATGAGATCCGCTTGCTTACGCGCGCGGTTCAGTGCTGGTACGTTAGGTAGCTCAAGAGACTAAACCATGGAAAAGCTTGTTACGTTCACATCTCGCCTTGCACCGCTTGGCATCGACAACATCGATACCGACCAGATCATTCCGGCGCGCTTCCTGAAGACGGTGTCCAAGCTGGGCTTGGGCGATCAACTCTTCTGCGATTGGCGGTATGACGCGAATGGAAATCCGAAACCTGAGTTCTTGCTGAATAAGGCCGAAGGGAAAGCGGCGCAGGTGCTACTGGCCGGAGACAATTTCGGGTGCGGCAGTTCGCGTGAGCACGCGCCGTGGGCGTTGACGCAGTATGGGTTCCGGGCAGTGATCAGCACCTCGTTTGCGGACATCTTCAAAGGCAACGCGCTGAAGAACTCACTTTTGCCGATTGTGGTGCCGCAAGATGCCCATGCCAAACTCTTTGCAGCCGTAGCGAAAGATCCGGCGGTCACAGTAACGGTGAGCCTGGCCGATCAGACGCTGACGTTGCCGGATGGCAGCAAAGTGGAGTTTCCCATAGATCCCTTCTATAAGTACTGCCTACTAGAGGGCGTGGACGAGTTGGGCTACATCCTTAACCAGGAAGCGGCGATCGCGGCATATGAGGGGCAGCGACAGTTGAGTTTGAACACGCTGGCGTAACGTTCCTCCGCGTCGTCCGATCTTGAAGACAGGCCGAAGGTTTTCGGGGCCGATGCGCTAGACCAGATCGTCGCCGCCGCCGGAGGAGCCATCGTCGAACGAGGCATCCGAATAATCGGTGTTGTCGTCGGGCGCCAAGCCATCGTCAGCCAGATTCGTGTTGTCGTTCGAATTCGAACTGTCATCGGCGAAGCGGTCCCGCGTATCGGAGCCACCACTCTCGTGGCCGCGGCCCGGGTCGTTGTAGTAGTTGTTCTCGATGATGGTTTCGCCCGGGGCGCCACCGCCGCCAAAGAAACCTCCGCCACCACCGAAGCCGCCGTGGCCTAATCCTCCCAGCAGGGCTTCGACGCCCTGGAATGCGAGCATCCCGCCGGCCACGCCCGCAGCCGTGGTGGCGGCGCTACGCAGGAAACTTGATCCGCCACCCTGTGGTGGACCATAGCCGGGGCCAGGACCGTATCCGGGAGGTGGGCCGTAGCCTGGTTGGCCGTAACCCGGAGGCGGCGGCGCCGCTTGACGCCCACCCAGAAAACTGCCGCCGGACGGAACGATGCCGGCTCCGGCCTGCTGCTGGAGCTGTTGAATCTGCTGTTGTGCTTGCTCCAATGCCATGTTCTGGATCAGCACCGTCTGCGTCATCAGGTACAACGCATCGGGCCGATTTCCGATGTTCTTACGAATAAAACCTTCCGCCTCGGGATCGCGGGGAGGCGGTGGTGTTTGGGCTATCTTATTGGCCAGATCGGCCAGCATGTTTCGTTCTTCGGGAGTCATTTGGTCTCCTAAATACAGACGCGCCGGGAGGGAAGTTGGTTCACTCCGGCATTGATTCCATTGTCCGATGAATCCGGCAGGAGGGAGCAATAGTGCTGTGGTGGAGACCGGTGGGATTCCCGCATCCGTGTTGTTGATCTAGGGACAGGCTCGCTGTGTCCACGCGGCGACGGGCTTCGGTGACGAGATACGGAGATGTGTCCGGGCCTTGGGACACAGGCGCCTGTCCCCGGTCGGCTTTGGCGCGCATCCGCTTGCTTGCTCCGCGGCGGAGAGCGACGCGCGCGGTTGCTCTGAAAATACTTGGTTGGGAAGCCTTAGAAAGCCCGCGGTTGACGAGCTTTGTCGCGCTTGGGGACACGCCTACAGCGCGCACGGCGAGCTGGCGCTCCGCTTGCGCTTTGAGACGTTGGAAGTGAGGATGACATCAGGCCGGGGTGTCCCCGATGAGCTGAGGAGCCGGCGAGATTCGGATGAAAATGCCGCGACCTTCTTCATCCTTGAGGGTGTGCACTCCGGCGCTCATGCTGAGATCTGTGCCGGAGTTCCCGATTGCGAATAACAATGCCGTTGCGCTCATAGACTGTCATAATGACCCTGTGAAGGAGTCTCTTTCGCCAATGATTCTGGAAGCGACCTCGTCCGTCGACGATCTGGAAGTCAATCCGTGGGAATCCGCTTCGCATCGTTTTGACGAGGCGGCCAGCAAGCTCGGCCTCGACGATGGGATGCGGAAAGTACTGCGCACTCCCGCGATGGAATTGACCGTGAACATCCCCGTCGCATTGGATGACGGCCGGATTGAAGTTTTCACAGGATACCGGGTTCAACATTCGATTGCGCGCGGCCCGGCTAAGGGCGGCATCCGCTTTGCTCCCGATGTTTCACTCGACGAGGTTCGGGCGCTTTCGGCCTGGATGACGTGGAAATGCGCGGTGGTCAATATTCCCTTTGGCGGCGGGAAGGGCGGCGTCATCTGCGACCCGACGATCCTGAGTGAAGGCGAGTTGGAGCGAATCACCCGGCGCTACACGGCTGAGATCCTGGAATTCATTGGTCCCGAGCGCGACGTTCCGGCGCCCGATATGGGCACGAATGAGCAGACGATGGCTTGGATCATGGATACCTACTCCATGCACAAGCGTCACACTGTGACCGCCGTGGTGACTGGCAAACCGCTGGATTTAGGCGGTTCGAAGGGACGGCCGGAGGCGACCGGACGGGGCTGCCTGATTGTGACAAACGAGGCGCTTCGCCACCTCCGCATGAGTCCGAGCGAAGCGCGCGTGGTTGTGCAGGGCTTCGGCAACGTGGGCGGCATGGCCGCGCGATTGATGTCGGAGGCCGGGTATAAGATCGTCTGCGTCGCGGAGTACGATGCCGCCGTCTATAACCCGCATGGGCTAGACATTCGGGCATTGGCCCAATACCGCGCCGAAACGGGTTCGGTCGGGGGATTCAAGGAAGCGGAAGCCGTGGGCCTGGATGAGACGCTGCTACTTGATTGCGATGTCCTGCTGCCCGCGGCTAAGGAAAACGTCATCACGTCCGTCAATGCGGAACAGATTAAGGCCAAGGTGCTGTGCGAGGGCGCGAATGGGCCCACCACGTATGTCGCCGACGCCATCCTCAAGGAAAAGAAAGTCTTCGTCATCCCGGATATTCTGGCCAACGCGGGTGGGGTGACAGTCTCCTATTTCGAGTGGGTGCAAGACCGGCAGGGCTACTTCTGGACGGAGAAATTCGTCAACAATCGCTTGGAAGAGATCATGGTCAGCAGCTTTAACGACGTGATCGCCTATGCCGGGAAGCACGGCGTCAACAACCGCCTCGCAGCCTATATGCTGGCTTTGGACCGGGTCGCATTCGCCATCAAACGCCGTGGCCTGTACGCATAATCAGGCATCACCCTTCATCGGGGTCTTGATTGGATGGCGCTGGCCGGCATGATTCCGGAGCCCTCCACCCCATTAATGCGGCAGTACCAGGCTGCGAAAAGCCAGGTACCCGGCGCGTTGCTGCTTTTCCGGCTGGGCGATTTCTACGAGCTCTTCTACCAGGACGCGGTAACGGCAGCGCGTGAGCTGGAAATTACACTGACTTCCCGCAACAAGGAGAAGGGCGAAGCGATTCCCATGTGCGGCGTACCGTATCACGCGGCCGAGGGATACATCGCGCGGCTCATCCAGCGCGGCTATCGCGTGGCCATCTGCGAGCAGATGGAAGAGGCCGGGCCAGGCAAGAAACTGGTGCGCCGGGAAGTGACGCGCGTCATCACACCCGGCACCGCGACCGACTCGAACCTGCTGCGGTCTCACGAGAATAACTATCTGGCGGCGGTGTTTTCGAGGGGCGATCGCAGCGGCTTAGCGTACGTAGATGTGTCGACCGGCGAATTCCGCGCTACCGAGCTTGAAACATCGGAGGTGATACCGGCTCTTGAGACGCTGAATGTCCGCGAAGTCCTGCACCCGATGGACCGGCCGTTGGGTGCAGGGTGTGTAGAGACGCCCCTGGACGGCTGGGTTTTTAGCGCGGACTTCGCTGGGCGCACGCTGCTGGAGCATTTCAAGCTGCTTTCCCTGGATGGGTGCGGCTTGGGCGACAAACTCTTGGCAACCGCCGCGGCGGGCGCCGTTCTGCACTATTTGCGCGATACCCAGCGCTCAGCCCTCGACCATGTGAATCGCCCCACCTACTACCAGCGAAACGATTACATGGTGCTGGATGCCGCCACAGTTCGGAATCTGGAACTGGTCGAGCCTCTTTTTGCCGGGGAGCGGAGGGATGCCACGCTGATTCACGTGCTGGACCAGACTAAGACCGGCATGGGTGGAAGGCTCTTGCGGCAACGCCTACTGCAGCCATCCTGCGACCATGATGAGATCGAATCCCGCTTGGACGCCGTTCAGGAACTGACGCATAAGGTAGTGGTACGCATGGACTTGCGCAAGGCCCTGGGCTCGGTGCTCGACCTGGAGCGACTGCTGGCGAGGATCTCGCTGGGCACGGCCGGACCGCGCGAACTGATGGCGCTGGGCCGCTCACTCGCGGCGTTGCCTGCCATCGAGCGATTACTGGGACAGGTCGAGGCGCCGCGCTTGCGCCAGCCCCTGGACCTGGTTGAAGAAGTCCGCGATTTGATTCAAAAGGCTATTTCGGAGGAGCCGCCGGTGAATCTGGCGGATGGCGGCGCGATCCGCGATGGCTTCCATGCCGAGTTGGACGAATATCGCGATATCAGCCGCAACAGCCGGCAATACATTGCGGCGATTGAGACGCGCGAGCGGGCGGCCACGGGTATCTCGAGCCTTAAGGTTCGTTTTAACAACGTATTCGGCTTCTATATAGAGATTTCTAAAGCCAACCTGCAGCTGGCTCCGGCGGCCTATGAGCGCAAACAGACTCTGGCCAATGCCGAGCGGTTTACCACTCCCGAGCTGAAAGAACTAGAAAATAAGGTTCTTGCAGCGGAAGAGCGTATCCTTGAGCTCGAAAGAAACGTCTTTGTAGAAGTACGCAGTTCTGCCGCGAGCCACGCAGAGAGAATCAAGTCGGTGGCCGCGGTCATCAGTGAGTTAGATGTGACAGCGGCACTGGCTCAGGTTGCCGTTGAAAACCGTTACGCGCGGCCAAAGTTTTCGGGTTCAGGGGAAATGCGGGTGGATTCGGGCCGGCACCCGGTGATCGAGAAACTGACGGAACAAGACGCTATCCGCTTTGTTCCTAACGATTTATATCTTAATTCGGGCGGCGAATTCATAGCAATTATTACCGGCCCGAACATGGGTGGCAAGTCGACTTACCTCCGGCAGGCCGCCCTGATCCTGATTCTGGCTCAGATTGGCTCATTCGTTCCGGCGGACGCGGCGCTGTTGCCGGTCACCGATCGGGTGTTTACCCGGATCGGGGCAGCCGACAATCTGGCGCGGGGCCGGTCGACGTTCATGGTGGAAATGACGGAGTTGGCGACCATCCTAAATACCGCGACCGCGAACAGTTTCGTCGTCCTGGACGAAATTGGGCGAGGTACGTCTACCTACGACGGCTTGGCCTTGGCCTGGGCGGTGGTGGAGCACGTTCACGACTCGATCCGGGCCAAAACTTTGTTCGCAACCCACTATCACGAGCTTACAGAGCTTGCCGAGCAACTTTCTGGAGTAAGAAATTTGCACGTGGCCGTAAAGGAATCTGACGACCAGATCTTGTTCATAAGAAAGGTCGAACCGGGTCCGGCGGACCGTAGTTATGGCATTGAAGTGGCTCGATTAGCCGCCCTCCCCTTGCAAGTAATCGAGCGGGCGGGTGCTGTTTTATTGCATCATGAAAGAAGGGAACAGTCCGTCACTGAGGAACTGGCCCCGGGTGACGCCGACGCCCCCTATCAGATCAAGCTGTTTGAACCTGTGAATCAGGGGCTGGCGGATCGGGTAAGAGCTTTGAATATCAACGAGCTCCGGCCGATTGAAGCGTTACAGATACTGCACGAGTTGCAGCAAGAGTTACAAAAACGATGAGAATTGCAGGCATCATGAGTGGTACTTCGCTCGACGGGATCGATGTCGCGGTTATTGACATTACCGGTTCGGGCTACAAAGCGAAGATTAACGTCTTGGCGAGTCACTCTGTCCCCTATCCGAAAAAGGTCCGTGAGGCGCTGTTGTCGGTCTCGAATACTTCTTCGCAGACTGGCGATATCTCACGCCTGAACTTCCTGCTTGGCGAGTTGTATGCCGAAGCGCTGGAAGAGACGGTTGAGCGCGCCGGCATTCCGATGAACTCTATCAAGCTCATCGGCTGCCACGGCCAGACGATCTTCCATGAAGGTCAGGCGGCTCAGTATATGGGGAAGAAAGTCGCCAGTACGATGCAGATCGGCGAATCGAGCGTCATCAGCGAACGCACGGGCATCAGCGTGATCTCGAATTTCCGGGAAGGCGACATGGCGGCTGGCGGCAAAGGCGCGCCGCTGGTTCCCTACTTGGATTACATGCTGCTCCGGCACCGGGGACGTGGACGCATTGCGGTGAACATCGGCGGCATTGCGAACCTGAGCGCAATTCCTCCGAATACCAATACCGATCGGTTGATCGCCTTCGATACTGGTCCGGGCAACATGGTGATTGACCAGCTGGTGGCGCGTATCAGCTTGGGGCGTCAGACTTTCGATCGCGACGGCGGGTTCGCCTCGCGCGGTCAGGTTGACCCCAAACTGCTGGCGAAGCTTCTTCGCGACAAGTACTACCGCGCGAAGCCGCCTAAGACCGCGGGCCGCGAACAGTTTGGGGCCGAGTTCGTCACCAAACTGCTGGACACCGAGTTGAGCACGGAAGACCTGATTGCCACCGCGACAGCACTAACCGCGGAAAGCATCGCGCTCGGGATTCGCAACTTCGTATTGCCGGAGATGCGGGTCGACGAGATCTTCGTGTCAGGCGGCGGCACCCATAATCCGACCTTGATGGCCATGTTGAGCAAGGCTATGGAGCCCATCCCGGTTCTGATGTCGAGCGAAGTCGGGCTCGATGTGGACGCAAAAGAAGCGGTCGCCTTTGCGGTGATGGCTTACGAAACGGCTCATTCGCGCCCTTCGAACGTTCCCAAGGCAACCGGCGCGAAGCGCCCGGTGGTGTTGGGCAAACTCACTCAAAACGGTGCGACTCATAACGGCAAAAACGGGTCTACCCGAAACGGCAGCGAAGTCGCGGCTCACAATGGAAGCTCGCGCAACGGCGTCACCCACAATGCAGGCGGGGCGACGCACAAGGCTCCGGCTCGTAAGGCAGCGGCAGTGGGAACGCACTCCGCCCCGAGCAAGGCCAAAGCAGCGGTTCGGTAAGTCTCGCTCAGGTTGAAAAAAGGGCCGGTTGCGTCGAACAGACGGGATCGGCCCTTTTGCTTGTCACCCCTCCCCACGGCACAAAAAACAGGAGTATTCTCTGATCAGAGAAGCGGTTAGGGACGATTGCCGGACCGCGACGTGTGCGCCGTGCAGTATTCCAGCCAGCTTCATTGAGAGCAAACGCAACTGAAGTGGAGGTGCGAAATGGCGCTCGACCGTCTAGAGGTCAAAGTATCAATTCAAAGATTGCTCCTTGGGCTGACCCTTGTCATTGTTCCGCTCAGTGTCCTTGGGCTCTACTTAACTGAACGAAGCGACAGGGCTCTTGACCGGGCCACCGGTCAACAGTTCAAAACCATGGCTGATTTGTACAGCCACGAAGTGGCTGTGTTTTTCACTGAACGCGTGCAGGACGCGAAGCTTCTGGCTTCCGAATCCACAGTGGTCGATGCAGTTCAAACGGCGAGTAAGGGTTATCAGGGCCTCAATGACGAGGCTGCGAACAAGCGGATTGACGAGCTAAAGCAGAAATGGAATACGCCGGCGGGCGCTCCTTTAATGAAGACGGTGCTTGAATCGAAATCCGCGGAGTTCCTGCGCCAGCGCCGTGAGGACTTGCCGCGACTGCTGCATGTAACGGTGACAGACGACCACGGTGCGGTAGTCGCTGCGACCAGCCGGCCCAGCGCTTACTCGCACTCGGACGACGAAGACTGGCAGGCCGTCTACGCGCAAGGCAAAGGGGCAGTGGATGTTGGGAAGATTCTCTACGATGACGCCGCCAAGGCATATTACGTAGACATTGGTGTGCCGGTCTTTGAGCCCGGGTCAAACCGATGGATCGGAGTTCTTACTGCCGCAGTCAACCTCGCTGAGGTGCTGTCGCGCTTCGACCAGCCGCCGGGCGAAGGCGCGCGCGCAATACTCGTCAGCGACGACGGCACGATCATCAGCGGACCCGGAATCGACTTCGCCAAGCAGTTGAAGTCCGATGCGCATGCAATCGTCAGCGAGTCTCTGAGCACCGTTCAGGGCCGGCAGACCGGTTATCTCACCGCTCAGATGTCTCCAGCACCTCGAATTGTGGGCTTCTCGGATGTCGCGGTCGGGCCGCAATTCAAGAACTTGGCGTGGGTCGTCTTAGTCAGCGAGGACGAACGTCAAGCGCTGGGACCGGTGCGAAGCATGGGCCTGTTTGCCATCCTCATGGTGATTCTAGCGTTGGTGATGCTGACGCTGCTGACGGTGTATTACTCGTTGCATCGCAAACAACGATTCGAGGACCTCGAGGAAGCGCTCCCGGCACAAGGGCGCACCGCCTCGGCGTGAGAAGCAACCGATCCGTCGCGTCCCTGGCTTGAACAGAAATTCGATAAGTGCTGAAGACCAGCTCCGAGGCGCGCCTTTTAAAAAGACTCATGAGTCTTCGCACCTAAGCTTACAATTGAGCAAGGCCGACGAACATGGCTGCCAAAACAACCATCAGTCTCGAAGAATTCCTGAAGCTGCCGGAAGCCGAGGACGACGGCACTCACTACGAGTTGGACGAGGGAGAGCTAATCACTTTGTCACCCGGCGGAGCCGTCAATTCCATCTTGGCTGCAAACATCACGGTCTATCTGTGTCAAATCCTCGACGGTGCCAGGTATGCTGTCTTGACTGGCGAACCAGGAGTAATTCTTAGTGACAAGCCAGAGCGGGCGACCGTGCGCGGCGCGGATGTCGCTGTGCTTCCAGCGCGACCTTTGGAAGAGTTCCCGGAAGGCTTCACTCGCGAGCCGTTCCTGCTCGCCGTTGAAATCATTTCGAAATCAAACGACCCCATCGATATCGAACGTAAGAAGAACCAATATCTGGCTGCCGGGGTTAGAGAGGTCTGGCTCGTTTACCCAAAAGCAGGAACGATTCACGTCTACCGTGGTAGCACCGCGCAGGTTTATACCCAAGGCGAAACGTTTGAATCTGCGCTTGGCGTTGTCATCGACACTGGCGATTCTTTTCACGCTGACCGCTGAGGTTATTCTTCCCTCAACGCGACAATCGGGTCGATCCGTGCCGCACGGCGGGCCGGGATGTAACTCGCGGCAAGGGCCACCGCGCCCAGCACCGCGCATACCCCGCCGAACACGGTGACGTCCAACGGTTTCACGCCGTACAAAAGACTCTGTAGATAGCGCGTCAACAGGAACGAGGCGATAAGGCCGACACCGAGACCCGCGCCCGTGAGCTTCAATCCTTGCCCCAGCACCATCTTGATCAACTCCCCGCGGCCGGCGCCGAGCGCGGAACGAATTCCAAGCTCGCGCGTGCGCTGGACGACGGAGTAACTGATCACGCCGTATAGGCCGATGGAGCCCAATAGCAGCGCCAGGAAGGCAAACAAGCCTAACAGCAGCATATTGAATTGCTGGCGCGCGATGGAGCCGCTGACGATACCCGCCATCAGCCTAGGCTCGGAGACGGGCTGCTGGTTATCGAGCGACATCAGTTCCCGCCTGGCGAAGTTGCCGACTGTGGTCGGATTTCCCGACACGCGCAGTATGTAGTTGGCTGGAAGCAGTCGATTCAACAAGCCGGTCAGCATCTCGGGCGTTTGCCCGGCCGGCGTAAACGTCATCTGCGCGGGCCTGGAATCGAGGCCAGCGTCATGGCTATCAGCCACTACACCCACAATCTCCGCAGTCCAGTTGGCGATGACCGGCCGTCCTATTTGGAGCCGCGCTCCGATCGGATTCTGGTGCGCGAATACCTCACGGGCCAACGTCTCATTAATGATCACCACTTGAGGTGCACTGGCGGTGTCCCTGTCATCAAACGCCCGACCACTGATCATCGTCATTCGCATGACGTCAAAGTAGCGCGGCGTAACACTCCGCCATTGTGCATCGCCATCCAGCTCACCGTCGGTATGCTGCTTGCGGCCATCCACCGCAAAGCCGAAGTCCGGCCCCATTTCGAGCGGCAGGCTGGTCACAGTGGCCGCGGATTGCACGCCGGGGACTGCTTCCAGCCGTTGAATCGTACGGTCATACATGGACGCGACGGCTGCCGTCGTCGCATAACGTGTCCCGTCGATCGACATCTGCATCGTAACCACATTGCGCGGGTCAAAGCCTGGCGCCACCTGACGAAGTCGAACGAACGTGTCGATGAGCAAACCAGCACCGATCAACAGAACCAGGGATATCGCCACTTCCCCAACGACCAAGGCGTGGCGCACACGAAGCACGGAGGAACTGCCGGTGCCGCGCCCACTGCCTTCGCGCAATGCTTCATTGGCATTCGCTCGTAACGCCTGAACCAGCGGAGCGAGACCAAATAACAGCCCGGTCAATACCGCCAGTATCGCGGCGAACACCAGCACTCTGCCATCCAGCTGCACTTCCGCCAGGCGGGGAATGTCGGTTGGAGCGAAGTGAAGCAGTAACGGGAGGCAGACCCAAGCCAACATCAAGCCCAGAGCCGTCGCCAAGAAGGAGAGCAGCAGGCTTTCCGTGAGCGCTTGCCGGGCGATCTGCCAACTGCCTGCGCCGAGCGCAACCCTGACCGCCAGTTCCTTCCGCCGCGCTGCCGATCGAGCTAATAGCAGATTCGCAACGTTCGCACAGGCAATCAGCAGAACGAACCCCACTGCGCCCATAAGCACCAGCAGCGTGGGCCGCACGTCGCCAACAACCAGGTCCAGGTACGGCGTCGTGCCGATCTGTTCGTTGTCGTCAACATGCTTGGGAAGCTGTTGCTTCATCCGATTGCGCACCACGGCGAGATCAGCGTTCGCCTGTTGGACAGAAACGCCATCCTTCAATCTCCCGAAAACGCGATACATGTTGGAAAGGTCCGCGGGGTCCATCTTCAACTGCATTGGAACCCACAGATCGGCCTCAATCCCGAAGCGAAAGTCACTGGGCATCACGCCCAAAACCGTATAGGTGTTTCCGCTGAGCACGATCGGTTTGCCCAGTATTCCCGGATCGCCGCCGAAGCGTCGTTTCCAGAGCCCGTAGCTCAAGACGGCCGATTGGCCTGCCCCCGGAACATCCTCACCGGCAGAAAATGTGCGGCCGATCAGCGGACTGACTCGCAAGGCACGGAACCATCCGGACGTGACGCGGAGACTGTGCAGTCGCTCCGGCTCGCCGCTGCCGCTCAGGTTCAGCCCGGTGCTTAACACGTCGTGGGCGCCCAGGCTGTCGAAACTATGATTCTCCTTCTCCCAAAACAGAAGCTTGGTCGCGGAGATCGCCCAACCAATTCCGCCCGGATATTGCCGGTGCAGTTCGAGCAGCCGGTTCGGCTCCGGGTAATTGAGAGGCCGCAGAAGAACCGCATTCACCACCGTGAAGAGAGCGGCGTTGGCGCCGATGCCCAACACGAGCGCGCAGAGCGCAAGCAGAGTTACGCTCGGGGTCTTGCGGAGCGTCCGGAAAGAAAACTTCAGGTCTTGGAAGAGGTTCATAGCAAGTTACTTGCCGTAAACTACGGCACTTCGAGGGCCGTGATTCCAGATCCTGTCAAACGTTTGTTTGCACGTCTGTTAGCTCCGAGGCCAGCCTATGGCGGCTGGTTACTGGTCACATCCGCGACGACTGATGCCAAAACCGGACAGGCCCGTCTGCCGAAGAGCTAAGGCGGTTACGGCGAAGGTGGCCTACGTCGTTGGCCCTGTAGGTTTGGAGTGCATTCGATCCCTCGCTGTCGAGCCTCCGAGGCTTTGCCTTCGCTCCTTGAGTCGCGGCTTCCGTCTGCAGGTTCCGAAGCTCGTCGGTTGGAAGAATCCGCTTCCTGACGGGCGCGGTTGCTCTGAAAACAGGTGTTGTTGATCTGGGGACAGGCTCGCTGTGTCCATGCGGCGACGGGCTTCGGTGACGCGATACGGAGATGTGTGCGCGCCTTGGGACACAGGCGCCTATCCCCGGTCGGCCTGTCCCCGGTCGGCATCCAAGTGTTTGACAGCGGCACGGTGATCGAAATTCCGAAATCGCGTACTTAATTGGCGGACTTGGCGTACTGCTGGTACGCCTGATTCAACTGGTCGGGCGTCATCGGGTCATCATGGATCAGCACACGGTAGCGCAGCCGTAGTTGATCGCCCGACTTCAAATTCAGTCCACCCTCGCCCGGAGCTGTTTTATCGAAGTCTTTCTGGCCCCAGGGATTCAGGGCGAACAACCCGTACGCGCGCGAGTGCCAGCGCGGCGGATGGTTGCGATTGGCCGGGTCGTCGAAGATGGCGATTCCAACCGGACGTCCGTCGACCTGGCCCGAATAATCGACCCAGTCTGCCTTGGTCCCCCAGACCTGCTTTTCGGTACGCAGGCCGGTTGAACTGACCATCTGACCACCATGCTCCTCTTTCATGGAGTCGGCGATCCGGATGGCAAAGAAGCCTTCTTTGGTGTCCTCGAAGTGAAGATCCTGGCGAGCTGTAAATGTGATGTCGAAATCGATCGTGCGCAGGTTGGATTCGGCATAGAAGGTCATGGTGCGGTCTTCGTCCAACATGACTTGCCCCCCGGGGCCTCTCCATTCAACCCCGGCCTCAATCAACCCTTTGCGTTTCTCCACCGCCAAGCGCGGCGTACCCTTGAGAGTCATCGTGCCGCGGTTGGTGCTGGTATACGACTTCTCGTTTTCCCAGAAATTGATCCCGCTGATGTTGCCGTAGCCGATAAACAGCCCACGGTGGTGTGGATGATCGCGCGATTCCCCTTCTATCTGGACCATCGGGAACTGGCGCGTCACGATCCGGCCGTCCGCGGACCGCAGGGGGTGAAGAAAAGGCTTCGGGTAGGCTTCGCCGGTATAGAAGTCGGTAAACGGTTTCCCATTGATCACCACGGAGATGTGGTCCCCAGCGGGCGAGATGTCCACTTGTCCGCAGAGCGGGCCGGCGACGGCGAGTGACAGGCTCAACAGGACAAAACGGCAGCGAAGTGAAGGCTGATATGCCATGCAGACGCTCTCATCATACAGGCCAGGATTCGAGCCCACGCGCCGCGTTGGCGGCGAGGAACCGAACGTCGGGAGGGTGCTTATCCGCAGTTTGGTTGACCGCCTTGTAAGGGGCTCGATATCATGAATATTGTCAGGTACGTCAAGAAGGAGACTATATGGGTCCAGTCGGTTTCCCGGAAATGGTTGCCATTTTCGTGATCGCCCTGCTCCTCTTCGGCCCCAAGAAGTTGCCGGAGTTGGGAAGGACGCTCGGAAGAGCAATCACGGAATTCCGCCGCGCCTCAAACGAGCTGAAGGCCACGTTTGAGTCTCACTTGAGCGAACTGGAACGGGAGGGGCAGTCCATTCAGAAGTCAATAAACTCGTACACCGAGATGCCCACCCCTTACTCGTACTCGCAGAATGATTATCATTACGACACCGAGTACCACCAGTATTCTGGATCTTCCGAGACCAGCGACTCACAACCCGCCATTGCTAGCGCCACCGTAGTTCCGGACGCTGAGGCCCACCAGGATGCGACGGTAACGCAGGAATCGCATCTGCCCGGAACCGTTCCCCGCAGTGCAGGGGTTCATCCGAGCGAGCCCGTCGCGGTTGACGAGACCCGCCCAGCGTAGAGAAAAGGTTGAATGTCGGACGAATTGAACGAGTCGCACGAAGCGACCGGTGAGAGTGCGCCTGTTCCGGCGACGGGCGAACCCGCCAGTTCGCCTGTACCCGTTATCCCGCCGCCGGGCCTCGACGCGCCGCTCGGCAGTTACATTGACCCTTATGGATCCCCGGAAGAAGTAGCGCCGGTTCCTTCCCCGCCTGAGCCCATTGCGCCTTCAGAAGTGAGCAGTCCGACCGAGTACTACCAAGGCAACGCCGACCCCGGCAAGGCCCTGGTCAGTTCTACGCCGGTCGCGACGCCCGAACCAGTAACGCCCACAACCATCACGGTGGCACCGCAAATTACGAAGCCGGAATCAGTTGCGCTCGCGAAAGCGACACCCAAAGGCGGCCTCATGCGGCGGCCACCGACGCCTCCGCCACCACCCTCCGACGACGGCGAGGACGAAGAGGAAGGCATGCTCCGCATGTCGTTCATGGACCACCTGGAAGAGCTGCGCACCCGCATTTTGCGCGCCTTGATGGGCTTCGTAGTCGCTTTTTTCGTATCCCTCACTTTCACGAATCCTCTGTGGCGCTTCGTTTCTGAGCCTGCCATCGACGCTCTCAAACATCTCGGCATCAACCCGCCGCGCCTGGTTGCGATCACACCCATGGAGATGTTCTCGACTATCTGGATCAAGATGCCGCTGCTGGTCTCCATCTTTATCGCGTCACCCTGGCTTCTTTATCAGATCTGGGCTTTCATCTCCCCGGGCCTTTATAAACGCGAGCGACGCTGGGCGGTCCCATTCATCCTCGTCACTGCGGGCCTGTTCATCGCGGGCGGTTGCTTCGCCTACTTTGTCGCCTTCCGCTACGGCCTGGAGTTTCTGCTAGGCATTGGCCGCGACATCAACGTGACACCGATGGTTTCGGTCACGGAGTACTTCGACCTGTTCGTGAATGTCACGCTCGGCGTCGCGGTGGTATTCGAGATGCCCGTCGTCATCTTCTTCCTGACGCTGTTGCGCCTCGCCTCTCCCCGGTTTCTGATCCGGCACTCCCGATACGCCATTCTCGGCATCGTCATTCTGGCGGCCGTGATTACGCCGACGCCGGATGTTTTCAACATGATGCTCTTCGCGGTGCCGATGTGTCTGCTGTTCTTTGTCGGTGTGCTGGCGAGCTACATGCTGGTCATGAAGCGCGAAGGCAAAGAGCTGCCATGGGGCAAGATAGTCCTCGGCCTATTAGGCTTGGTCATATTAACGGCGGCGGTTGTGGCGGTGATGGTGTATTTCTTCCAGTACCACTTGATCAACCATTGGCCATTCGTGACGAAGTAGGGTTCGCACTGAACCGGAGGCGGCGTGCAACTCCGGTTCGATCGACCGATCGCCCGGAAGCCAGCATTAGTGTATATCGATAGAGTCATAGGTGTATGTGAATATTTAGTATATTCAATGATTTAGGAAAGCCAGTGGTCCTCATGAGTTGACAGGAGGTTGGTTATGCCCTATTGTTGATAGACAATGAGGCATTCGTCAAACGTCACCGTCGTAACTCTGCTCGTGGTCTTAGGCTTGGCGCTTCCCTGTCTCCGGGCGCAGGACAATGCCTCCGTCTCCGGCTTGGTCACTGATGCATCCGGCGCTGCGATCGACTCAGCGGCCATAACCCTGAAGAGCCTCGAGAACGGATCGACTCGAAGCGGACTCAGCGACCAGTCCGGCCGTTACAGTTTCCCATCCTTGCATGTGGGCCGGTATTCGATTGCCGCGGAGAAGCCGGGATTCCAAGTCGTTTCAAAGACTGGAATCCTGCTGGTTCTGGGGCAGCAGGCTGAAGTGAACCTGAGATTGCCGGTCGGGGAATTAAGTCAAGTCGTCACGGTTGAGGCGGCGGAGCAAGTTGTCAGCCTTTCAACG
Source organism: Bryobacteraceae bacterium (assembly GCA_049579625.1). GTDB lineage: Bacteria > Acidobacteriota > Terriglobia > Bryobacterales > Bryobacteraceae > CAJCIT01. The sequence goes on along the minus strand of JBAUOG010000360.1, from coordinate 5,877 downwards.
TCTCAGACATCCGGACTGGTTACCGAACAGGAAGTGAAGAACCTTCCGCTGAACGGCCGCAGTTACGACGAGCTGATGACTCTCAACCCAGGCGTCGTGAACTACTCGTCCGAACGAGGCGGAAGTATCGGGACTTCCAACTCGGCCCTCGGCAACATGTTTTCCGTTTCCGGAAGACGTCCGCAAGAGAGTCTGTTCTTGTTAAACGGCATTGAGTACACCAGTGCTTCGGAGATCAACTTGACCCCTGGCGGCGCCAGCGGGCAGTTGCTGGGCGTCGATGCGGTGCGGGAGTTCAACGTGGTCTCGGACGTTTACGGCGCCGAATACGGCAAGCGGCCGGGCGGCCAGGTCAGCATTCTGACAACTTCCGGATCGAACCAGATTCACGGCAGCCTCTACGAGTTTCTTCGCAACAGTGCTCTGGATGCTCGAAACTTCTATGACCAGGCCACAATCGCGCCGTTCGAGCGCAACGAGTTCGGCGGCGCGCTCGGTGGTCCGATTCAAAAGGACAAGACATTCATCTTTGGAAACTACGAGGGGTTCCGTCAGCGCCTGGGCTTGAGCGATGTTACGCTGGTGCCCGATAACAATGCACGCAATGGCTACCTTCCAAACTCGAGCGGGAAGCTGGTTTACGTAGGCCTGGGAAAGGGCGTTGCCCCACTGCTTACGCTATGGCCGGTGCAAAACGGCCCGGAGCTAGGCGGCGGTATCGCGATCGCGTATAGCAACCCGCTCCAGCACATTACCGAAGACTTTGGAACCACTCGCGTTGACCACGTGTTTTCCGCGAAGGACCAGCTCTCCGGCGTCTACACGATCGACGACAGTGCAGACCGAACACCTAGCGCAAATCCCCTGACTGGCATCGCCGAGAATGAGATCGCCCAAGTCTTCAGCCTGGAGGAGTCGCACGTCTTTTCACCGCGGGTTCTCAACACGGCGCGGTTCGGGTTCTCTCGCGGCGATATGAACTTTGCCGGCGTCGTTGCGGGCAATGTTCCAGGCTGGATCGGTTCCAACCCAGTCGGCGCCATCGTGATCGGTGGAGGCACGTCTTCGAACTCGGCCACTCAGGTGACCCAGGCCGGCGCAAACGTTGCCAGCAATACGACCGCGGTGAGAAACTTGTTCACTTATACGGACCAGGTCGATGTCAACCTGGGCATTCACCACATCCAGGCTGGCGCCTGGGTGCAACGGATCCAATCCAACGACAATTTCGCCCAAGCGCAATACGGCCAAGCGTCGTTCTCGACCCTGCTTAGCTTCCTCCAGGGGAAGATTACAACATTTACGGCCGTGCCCACTCCAACGGCACTCGGCTGGCGCTCGCTCGAAGCGGCCTGGTTTGTGCAGGACACGATTAAACTCCGGCCGAACCTGGAAGTGAAGCTGGGCTTCCGGGCGGAATCGACCGACGGCTGGAACGAATCGCACGGCCGAGGTTCAAACTACCTGTTCGGCCCGGGCGGCGTCATCGAAACGCAGCCCCAGATCGCGAATTCGGTGTTCACGGTGAACCGTGCTACATTTCTGCCCGAGCCGCGTGTCGGCCTTGCGTGGGATCCGTTTGGCCACTCCAACACGGTGATTCACGCGGGATTCGGCATGTATAACGCTCTGCTCGATAACCTCAGTTACCGCCTGGATCAGAACGCACCCTTCAATACGACCATCGCGCTCAAGAACATCACGGTCGGTAGCCTGGTACCGGGCGCGCCGCTTCCTTCCGGAGGCCTGGTTTCACCCGCGGGCGTCCAACCCGATGCATATACTCCGACCGTGCTGAGTTGGGTCTTCAAGGTCGACCAGAAGATTTCAGCGAATACGTCGTTAGGCATCGGCTACGTGGGTTCGCACGGATATCACGAGATTCTATCGGTCGATGGGAACCTGCCGTTTCAGACCGTGTGCCCTGCCTCGCCGTGCCCTCCCAGCCTTCCGCCCGGTACCATCTACTATCCGAAAGGATCGCCGCTCGCGAACCCCAACGTCGCCAACACGACGAGCTGGTTCACAGAGGGACTTAGCTCCTACAACGCACTTCAGCTCGATGTAAACCGGCGCCTCACGAATGGCCTGCAAATACGGGGTGTCTACACATTTTCCAAGAGCCTCGACGATGGTGGCACGCTCAACAACAGCGTGGGTAACAATACCCCCGCCTTTGTCGCGTTCCCGCTCAATCCGAAAGCAGATTGGGGCAGGTCGCCGTTCAACGTAACCAATCTCGGCGCAATCAACGGAACCTACGAACTTCCCTTCGGGAAGGGACGGGCGTTCATGCGCTCGGAGTCAAGGCTGGTCGACACATTTGTCGGAGGTTGGCAGATCTCCGGCGTGGTCACGGCTCAAAGCGGGTTCCCGTTTACCCCGCAGCTGGGCTTCAATCCGTCTAACGATGGCGATTCGCGTAATCCAGTCCGGCCTTCCTGGAATCCTGCCTTCACCGGGCCGGTGATTCTCGATGGACCCAACCAATACTTCAATCCCAATGCATTTGTTGTGCCGCCTAATGGGACCTACGGGAACGCCGGCCGTGATGTCTTGACCGGTCCGGGGCTGACTACTGTTGACTTCTCGGCACTCAAAAACACGGCAATCACCGAGCGAGTTAACCTGCAATTCCGTGCTGAGTTCTTCAACATCCTCAATCACACGAACTTCAACACACCGAATCCAGTGGTGTTTACCGCGGCAACCGGGGGACCGGTAAGCACCGCCGGGGTCATCAGCTCAACGGCCACGACTTCGCGTCAAATACAATTTGGCTTGAAGTTGCTGTTCTAGCTTCCTGAAGCAACACCCTGAGCAGTTGCGCGCCAGCTTCCTGGCATTAATGCCGGTCCAAAAACCCGACACCCGGGCCAATGTTGGTGCATCACTTGCATAGGGATTTGCTAGGGCGGCCGCAGTTGTCTGCGGGGACAAGGAGCGCGATGAAGCGGTGTGTTCAAGAGGCGGGCCATCTGATCTGGGCGGCTCGAATAACCATCGTTGCGACGATTCTCGTGCTCGTTTCTCTTCCTCTCACGCTGGGAGCTGAACATCTTAGGCCCGAGACCCTGCAAGCTTGGAATCAATACGTCCAGCAGGTGAACGCCCGCATGGAGGCGCGGCTTCAGCCTGGATCTGGGTTTCTGTGGATCGACGAAAGCCCCGGCCGACAACAGGTGGTTCGTGGCGGCGAAATCCTGGTGGCGCCGGTTGGTGAACACTGTCCCAAGACCGTGGCGAACGGGCTCATTCATGATTGGATCGCTGCGGCTTTCCTCCCGGACACAACGCTTGCCGACGTTCTGACAGTTGTCAGAGATTACGATCGTTACCCGGAGTTCTACAAGCCGTACGTGATGAAGGCCAAGCCGGTAAGCAAGGAAGGGGAGGAAGACCGTTTCTCTATGACCCTGCTCAATAAATCCCTTTTCCAGCGAACCGCGCTCGATAACGACTACGAGACGACTTACTTTAGACCGAGCCCGAGCCGGATCTACAGTGTCTCCCATTCAACTCGGGTGCAGGAGATCGACGATCTCGGGCGTCCGACCCAACACACGATGCCTGTCGATACGGGCAATGGATACATCTGGCGCTTATATAGCATCTCCCGAATGGAGGAACGGGATGGGGGCGTGTATGTGGAGCTGGAGGCTATCGTCCTAAGCCGTGACATTCCGGGCGCATTTCGCATGTTTGTCGACCCAATTGTCCGGCGTGTCTCGAAAGATGCGATGATCACGACGCTCACACAAACTTCGGCTGCCGTCCATTCCAGCGTGGAATCGGCGAAGCGAGCCAAGCCCAGTTGCGCAACGGAGACCAACGTAGACTGCGCCCACGCGAGAAAGATCTCGACGGAATCGACGTTTACGGCCCGAGGGGCGAACTAACTCAACCTACGAGCGATTTTTCGATCGCGCGCAAAATACCGCCGGGTGTGTCTATCCCCAAACGGGCGATCTCTTCCGAGCGGGACGGCGTATCGGCGACGGCGTACATGCGAAGCTCGTCGGCATTGCCCGACGGCCGGAAGTGCGCGACGTCCCCGTTGTCAAGCGTGATTCTAACGCCGTCGGTATAGTTCAAATGCGCGATGGGGGGAAACCCCGTCTCCCGCGTAAAAAAGCTCTGGAGATCGGTGCGGATCGCGCCGAGTCTTTGTAACTCAGCCTCAGACACTTGGAGTTCGCTGCCCTCTTGATCGAAGAGCGTCGTGCCGGGCCCGAAAGAAACATCGCGAACTCTCACGTCAGACGGCGAGAATCGCTCCACCATCTTCGTGCTCACCCGTCGGGGAAAATCCTTCAGAAGGGCCGCCCGGCTGAACCGGCGCGGTAGTCTGGCAAACCGCTCAGCGAGAGATAATCCACCCTCCTGAGCGCTGAACAACGTGCAGAGTATGGGAAGTAAAGCATCACGGGTCGGGAGGGCCTTCAGGACTCTTCCGGCGCGCTCAATATCCGAGCCGGTGAGGAAACCGCCATTAGCTTCCCAGCCACAAATCACCTTGCGGCCTTTTCTTCGGGCTGCCTCCATCCCCGCGATCACGTAGGGCGAGCCGATCCTCGTCTTCGGTTCGGTAACAGAGGCAAGCCTGCCACGGTCGATGCCATCGTTACAGCTGATGGGGACCACCACCGCATCAGCCCCCAGATATTCCGCCGTGACCATGCCGACCAAGTCGCCGCCAAAGAAGGTTGCCTTGCCGGTCGCTACATCTACGCCCAGGATCAAAGGACGATCGCTATCCCCATCAACCGAAACGACGGCATCGATGGGACGACCATTCAGGCAAGTTTCGTCGACGAGCGCCTGAATGACAGCCATTTGCGTCTCGTCAATGTTCTCCGTGTCTATGGGAACGAATGTGTCGCTTCGGCCGGCGGGAATCACCTCAGCACCGAATCTACGCAGTATCTTCACCAGCAGGTCCCTTCCGACCGCCGAATGCTGGTAGATAAGCAGCCGTATTCCCTGGAGCGAGCAACCGTGGAAGAAGGCGGTGTACCGCTGGATGTACTCGTCCTCGGCAGTGGCCGTTTCCGGCGGAACGTCGGCGTGACCAGTCTTGAACCGACCCTGCTCGTCGAATAGAGATGCGGCGAAGGGCTGGGAACAAAGGCTATGCCTAACCTGCCTGACTACCAGGCCGATCGGCTCTTCGTGCTCTTTCAGCAATTCTCCTTGCGACATGTTGGTTTTGTAGCCGTTTCGGTCGAAGGGGATGTGGCTGCCCGTAATCATCATGCTGCCGCGTTGCCGGGAGATGGCGAAAAGCGTCAGCGCGGGCGTGGGAATGCGGCCCAGGAAGACGGGCTGCATACCCGCGTCACGAATGGCGCCCTCAATGGCTTGAGCAATCTCTCCTCGCCCGTCTTGCTCGCTCACATAAGAGGCTGAACTGGGGCGCAGGTCACAAGCAAAAAAGAATTCCTGTCCTGGGACGATTCCGCCCTGAGACGGGGGAAGTCCCTGCAGATACCTAAGCTCGGCAAGCGCGTTGATATAGATCTCCAGCTGAGTCAGGTGTATGACTTCGCCGCGGCGCCCGCTAGTACCGAACTTTAGTTCACGAGGCTGGTAAGTAAGATGACTTTCGAGAGAGTCCAACGCTAAACGCCTTTCTCGCTGATTCTATTAGAAATGATGGCAGTACCGTATGCGGACGTTGCTGAAAAAGGCCGGGATCCGCTCGCTGACGTGCGCGGTTCAGTGCTGGTACGTTTTGTCTGTCATAAGTCGCCGAGACCGAATACTAGAGGTAATCCAGAGCGAAGACAGTGTCAAGAAATTGTGTGACTCAACAGACATAATTTGAAATATAATCGACGTCACAAGCAGCGACTCCGTGTGTCCCACTCCCGGCGC
>JBAUOG010000359.1:0-5466 GCA_049579625.1 Bryobacteraceae bacterium | reverse complement strand
CCCTCATGCCGCCCAAATCGATCAGTATTTTTCTCAATTCAAAAATGGCCGCCTCGAATTGCCCCAGTCGCACAAACTTGCCCCCTCAAACCAGCTTGTGAGATATGCGGGCTAGGGCGGGTATTTGAGGAGTGTCCAGCTTCTCCTGGATTGTTGCTTATTCCTGATTCCACGACTGCCTGCCGCGAAGGCTGCGTTATCCTGCTAGTTTCGGCTCAGGGATGGGCAAACCCGCTACATTACTCGAAGGGCTCTGCGGTCACGCCCTGTCACTCGGCGCTCAATCGATAGAAGTGCAGTACAACGACCGCCGCGAATGGGTTTTCGCCAATTTCGGCGGCACAAGCATCGGGATCGCTAACTACGCAAGCTCCAGCGCCGATGCGAAGGAGTTGCGCGGGGACCTCTACGCCGCGGCCAAGAAGCCCAGACGCACCGTTATAGGTGGACAGGTCTGCATTCTAAGAGTCCGCGTCTTTGACAGCTTTGGCGAGGACCGCTTCGAGGTTACGATAGATCCGGCGCCGAAACTCGATCCGTCGATTGCCCCGTCATTCACGGCCAAACAGGGCCAATATCTGGCCTTCATTTACAACTACACGAAGATCCACGGCCGGGCTCCGGCTGAGTCGGATTTGGAGCGCTACTTCCGGGTTTCCCCGCCGGCGATTCACGACATGATTAAAACGCTGGAGCGCAACGGGCTCATCGAAAGAACACCTGGGCGGGCGCGATCCATCCGCCTCCTGGTGCGGCCGGAGTACCTGCCGAGATTGGGATAGATCGAGAACAACGGGAAACGCCCGCTTATCCCTTCCTTCGTGGCACGAGGAAGAGCTTGGCCCGCTGGCCTGGAGAGGCAGCTGTGGCCCGGCGCTTCTGTTGCAAACCGTCGAGCCGTTTTTCGTCTTGTTCATGCCGGCGCCGCAGTTGCCCCTCCTGGCGCGACAGCAGCTTGAAATTCTTCTGGTAGACCAAGTACGTGTGTGCTTCAATCAGCGCGTTGCGCTCTTGCGGATCCTCTGAACTGAACCTGTCAGCGAATTCCACTTGCCCGCGCACAAAGAGGCTTTCCTCGAGGCCGGGAATCCTCGCCAGCCGCCACCCGGTCGTAGCCAGGGATTCCACCAGTGCCGACTCTTCAAGCCCCTCTGGCTCGAAGCGCTGCCGGTAGCGCTCCAGGTAATCCTGAAACTCCGAGGCTAATTCGTTGGGAATGGGTATCACCGATTCTGCGCCCAGGGGTGCCTAGGACTGCTCAAATTGAAACCTTAGCACGAACAAACGCACTGGCCCTCGCCCAACAGATCACCAGATGTGGGCGGACGCCCCGCCCGCGCCGCTCTCCGCTTCGGAGCAGGATGCCCACATCCGACTCTACGAGAACAGGCCTGACGCCGCGGCGCCCGGCGGTAGTGTGACTCAACAGACTTGGCTGTGCCGTGCGAGTCCGTCGTGCGCGACATCCTCAGCAGTACTCTATAAGGAAGCTTCGGCTCTCCGACGCGAAGCCGATCGGCGGCAATCCGGAGCCCGCCGGAAGGGATCTGCGCCCATGACCAAAGAAGAGATCATTCTCGCCAACAAGGAGTATCTTTTCCCGTCAGTCTTTCACTACTTCAAGGAGCCTCTGGTCATCGACCATGCCAAGGACCAGTACGTCTGGGATGCGGATGGTAATCAGTACCTCGACTTCTTCGGCGGCATCGTCACGGTCAGCGTGGGCCACTGCAATGAACAGGTGAATGCCCGCGTCCACCAGCAGATCGACAAGCTCTGGCACGTCTCCACGGTCTTTGCCAACGAACCGCAGGCGGCTCTGGCAAAGCAGCTCGCCGGCATAACACCCGAAGGCGCGTTGACCAAGTCCTACTTCACCAACAGCGGCACAGAAGCCAATGAGACGGCGATTGTCGCGGCCCGGTGCTATACCGGCGCGAATGAGATCATCGCGCTTCGGCACGCCTATCATGGCCGGTCCGCGCTTGCAATGACACTCACGGCCCAGTCCACTTGGCGGATGGGCATGGCGCCGCAGCCCGGCATCGTTCATGCTCACAATGCCTACTGCTACCGCTGCCCGTTCGGGCTGACTTATCCCAGCTGCGAGGTCCGCTGCGCACAGGACATCGACGAGCTCATCCGGACGGCTACCTCCGGGCGCATCGCCGGGTTTATCGGTGAGCCGATTCAGGGCGTCGCTGGTTTCGTCACACCACCCAAGGAGTACTTCCAGATCGTTGCCTCCATTGTTCGCCAGTACGGCGGCATTTTCATTAGTGATGAGGTGCAAACTGCCTGGGGCCGCACCGGCAACAAGTGGTTCGGCATTGAGCAGTGGGGCGTGGTTCCCGACATCATCACCAGCGCGAAAGGCCTGGGAAACGGCGCGGCGATTGGCGTGACCGTCGCGAAGCCCGAGGTCGCCGATGCCATGAAGGGCATCAGCATTTCCACCTTTGGCGGCAATCCCGTAGCGACCACCGCGGCCAAGGCCGTGCTCGACTACATCACCGAGCGAAACCTGCTCCAAAACACAGCCGATGTCGGAGCCTATCTACGCGGGCGGCTGGAGGAACTGCAGCAGAAGTACGACATCATCGGCGAAGTGCGTGGAATGGGTCTCCTCCAGGCTCTGGAGTTAGTGGAAGATCGCCGGTCCAAGAAGCCGGCCACCGCCGCCACGCTCCAGATCATGGAGTCGGCCCGGGAACACCGTATCCTGCTTGGCCGTGGCGGCCTTTATGGCAATGTAATCCGGCTTTCGCCGCCCATGAACATCGCTAAGACCGATGTTGACGCGTTTGTCGAACAGCTCGATTCGGTCTTCGCTCACGTCACCGCACCGGTGGGCCGCTGATTAACGTGGCGTCTGACGATCCCCTCTTCTTCACCGAGAAGGATGTTCACGCGCTCCTGCGATTCGATGCGCTGATCCCTGCCATCGAGCAGGCGCTGATCGATTTCTCGTCGGGCAAAGTCATTCAGCCGGTCCGCACCATCTTGTCGCTGCCCGAACAGGCGGGACATCTTGCCTGGTTTGGTCTGATGCCGGCGCAATGCGGTGACTTCGTCGGCGCCAAGCTGGTCACCTTCTATCCGGGTAACGCCACTCGCAGCCTGCCGACGCATAACGCCACCATCGTGCTGTTTCGTGCCGACACCGGCCAACCGGTTGCGGTGTTAGATGGCCGGCTCATTACGGAGATGCGGACCGCCGCCGTCTCGGCTGTTGCGACTCGTGCGCTCACCGCGCCTTCGGCAAACAAGCTCGCCATCCTCGGCAGCGGCGTGCAGGCTCGCTCCCACCTGGAAGCCTTACGGCTGGTTCGTGACTTCACAGAGGTTACCGTCTGGAGCCGTAATCCAGATCGCGCCCGGTTGTTTGCGGAGGAAGCGAGAGCAATTGTGGCCTCGACGGCGGCGGAGGCCGTCCGCGATGCCGACGTCATCGTCACGGTCACCAGCGCGGCGGAACCGATCCTCAGCGGTGAATGGCTGAAGCCGGGCGCGTACGTCAACGCGGTGGGGGGAGTTGGGCTCGCCCGCCGGGAATTGGATGCTTCGGTCTTTACGGATGCTGCCGTGGTGGTGGAATCGCGCGACGCAGCGTTGCAGGAGTCGGGCGAAATCGTCACCGCCGGTACTCGCGTCCATGCCGAGATTGGTGAGCTTCTGTCCGGTGCGAAGCGCCTCCCGCCGGCGAATCGGATCGTCTTTAAGTCGCTCGGTATCGCCGTCGAGGACATCACCGCGGCAGCCTTGGTCTATACAGCCCGCGTTTCCGCCGGATAACGTAGTTTGGGCTGCGAGAATCTGGGTGGCCGTACAAAAACTCCAGCACTGAACCGCGCGCGTCAGCAAGCGGATCAAATTGACGATCAGTTGAGTTAGAATGAAGAAGCGCAGTACAATCCGTATTCGAAGGTGCATAAGAATCACCTCCTGCCGAAAGGTGGGATTGAAAGGCCGGGACCAGAATCCCGGCTTTTCCCTTTGCGGCTCGAGTACCGCGTCCGGGAAACCAGCACATTCAATCGCCTTACGACATAAGAGCCCCCGATGCGAGCTCCTATGGATACTGGTTTGGTTTGGGGGAGAAGGATCTCGCGGAAAAGCCGGCTTCGGCTGCTATAACGTAGAAAAGACGAAGACAGAAGCGCCCGAAACGTGCTATTCTTTAGATGTCCTATCGCGGCTTTGTCTTCGTTGAACCAATCTTCCTCGTTCCTGGCTGCTTTTAGAACATATCTAAGCAACAGGAGTCTTTCATGACTAACGTATTCGTTGGAAACCTGAGTTTCCAGACAACGCAAGACGATCTCACTTCGATCTTTTCCCAGTATGGTTCGGTCGAGCGCGTCAACCTTATCACCGACCGGATGACCGGCCAGCCCCGTGGTTTTGCATTCGTTGAAATGTCAAACCGCGCCGAGGCCGAAACGGCTATTTCGGTTCTGAACGGCAGCGATCTGCACGGCAGAACTCTGAACGTCAATGAAGCTCGTCCCAAGACCGATGCCCCTCGTGGCGGCGGTGGCGGCGGACGTGGCAACGGCGGTGGCGGCGGCTTCAAGAAGTCCCGCTGGTAATTACTGCCTTTAATTGAACCAAAGGGCGGTTCCAATGGGAGCAGCCCTCCTTGTCTTTTGTCTTTCATCAGTTGAGAAAGAGTGTGCATGGCGGCACGTGGATCTTTTCAAAAACGTCAAAAAGAATCAGCCCGCAAAGAGAAGCGTCAGCAAAAGCTGGATCGGCGCCAGGGGAAGATAATTCCCCAAGCTCGACCGGACAGTCTCTCGGCAGAGGATAGCGACGTCGGCGTGGCGGAGGAATCGGGCATTAACCCCGAAACCAACCTGCCGTTGCCCGTCGGATCCTCAACGGAGCCCGCTCCGGTGCACCGTCAGGATAACGAGTGAGCGTTCAATTCTTCTATAAGGGTTTCACCCAGGACGGCAATCAGCGTCGTTACTCGTTTGATGCCGTAGAAGAGCGCCAACCAGTTCAACTCTGCGCCATCAGGATTGAGCTGTCTCTCTTCACCAAGTATGCCCTCTCCCTGCAAAGCGGACCCATGTTCTGCCTACAGTTGCTTCGCAGAGCAGCCGAAGGTGGAGCCGGTCATATGGAGCAGTTTCATGAGTATTGCGCGGTGGATACCGACTTCAATACTCTGACGTCGGAACGCGCTGCCAGAGCAGCCGTCGTCGCTGCTAAGAAACCGCCCCGGCGGCCTTTTCGTAAGCCGGCTCCCGCGTCTCAATTGCGCGGTGTCGGGCGGCCTGAAACCGCTGACCATCGTCCCGCTGAAATGGGCAAGAAACCGTAGCCTTCAAGTAAAGGTCGCGGGCTTCTCAACACAAGAGAATTAACCCGAAACAAGTATCACGCTTCATTTTTGATGTATTGGCTATGGAGTGTGGTAAACCCACCGGCGAGCTGTACCTTCGCTGGATATTAGAT
>JBAUOG010000358.1:0-1570 GCA_049579625.1 Bryobacteraceae bacterium | reverse complement strand
GGCGTGAAGATTCAGGGAGAGCCGGATCCTCAAAAAGGCGCCTCGTGGGTCAAGGGCACCGCTGAGTACTTCGATTCGGTGGGAACACGCGTCGTAATGGGCCGGGGATTTTCTACGCTGGACAGGCTAAAGGCGCCTCCCGTCGCGGTTGTGAATCAGGAGTTCGTCAAGCAGTTCTTCGGCGCACGCAACCCCATCGGCCACCGCTTCGGCTATAACGATCCCGGTAAAGATGGCGCCTATGAGATCGTCGGTGTCGTCGAAGATACCACCTACACGAGTGTGTACTGGAAGAACCACGCCATGTACTTCGTGCCGCTGACGCAGCGGCCAGCGAACTCCGACGACCCCGTCGAGAAAGACCTTTCGATGTATGCCGGCGCAATCGTCGTCGAGACCAGCCGGCCGGAAAACAACATGGAGAAGCTGGCGAGCGGCACCCTAGCCAGCATCAATCCCAACCTCACCATCGTCAAGTTCCAGACCTTCCAGCAGCAGATCGACGCCCGCTTCACGGAGGAACGATTGGTTGCGCGCCTCACCTCGCTCTTCGGTGCGCTGGCGCTGCTGCTCGCCGCTCTCGGCTTGTACGGCGTGACTGCCTATACGGTCGTTCGCCGGACGTCTGAGATTGGGATTCGCATGGCACTCGGCGCTGAGAGCAGCCGCGTGATCGCCATGGTGATGCGGGGCACTATGCTGCAGGCCCTCCTCGGCCTACTGATCGGCGCGCCGGTCGCCATGTTTTGCGTACGCTACGTACAATCGCAGCTCTATGAGATCAGCAGCGTAAACATCACCGTAATGGTCGCGGCGGCCGCGACGCTCGCCGTATCGGCCGCCATCGCCGGAATCATTCCGGCAAGGCGGGCAGCGTCCATCAACCCGGTGGAGGCGTTGAGGGTTGGATGAACCATTTTGATCACGGACGCAGGGAGGACAGATTTCATTGTGCCTGAAAGGCATCAACGTTGATGCTTCTGGCCGCCGCTTGAAACCAGCTTGGCCCCAGCACCAGATTAGCGGACAGAAGAGACTGGTGAACGTGGATGCTGTCCGGTTCCTCCCCGAGGGCATTGCCTGAATCGAGAAGGGGCTGGCTCGCCTTCGCAAATTTGCGAGCGCCGTGGGAAATGGCGCTCGCGGAAGATCGAGACGATCCCGTCATTCATCGATTTAGCTTCCCGCTATGTCAAGCCCTCCCCGTCCAGAGCCACCTGCGCCGGTCGAAGCAAATCCTCGGATCGTGACGTTCTTACGAGTGACCTCGGTCCGCAGCGACGCAAACGCGGATCAGAGACGATAAGACATATCAGGAGAAATCCTCGCAAAATATTGTAGCTAAACAGCTTAGGATCAAAAAAGCACTTTTAGAATGAGCGCGCCCGCACATCGTCGGCAGACCTTCAAGAAACCTGGTTAACGTGGATACTGTCACCGGTTTCCCCCGTCACCGGTTTCCCCTGTCACCGGTTTCCCCTGTCACCGGTTTCCCCCTGTCACCGGTTTCCCCCCGGTTTCCCCCTGTCACCGGTTTCCCCCCGGTTTCCCCCTGTCACCGGTTTCCCCC
>JBAUOG010000357.1:0-11074 GCA_049579625.1 Bryobacteraceae bacterium | reverse complement strand
ACAACTTGAAGTCACAGTTTGTGACTTCAAGTTGGGGGTGGGGCGGGCGCCGCGTGATGCCTTATGCCTTCACCGAACAGGGCGTGGCTATGCTCTCGAGCGTCCTAAAGAACTCCCGGGCAGTACAAGTCAACATTTCGATCATGCGAACTTTCGTCCAGATCCGCCGAACCGTGGCCAACAATAATGAACTGGCTTTACGAATCAGGGACATAGAGCGGCGCCAAGGCGAGCAGGAGGTCAACATCGAGAGCGTATTCGACGTGATCAACCGAATGCTGGCCCTGCCGGATTCCTCGAAGCGCATTTATGGTCTCCCCGTGCCGCCGGGGTAGGAGAAGTCCGGTGAGATCACGTCGACTGGCGCTCGACTACTCTCTAGCCATGCTTCGAGCGCTGCTGGGATCCTTTGCCGTACTCTCGCTGGCGCTCGTTCTGGCTGGCAGTGAATCGGGCAGCCACGCCGAGTACATCGGTGGGACGGAGTCCCAGGTGCGGACCAATTGTTCCGGCGTGCTCAACGCGGTGGATGAGGTATTCTTTACCTTCTCCGCCAAGCAGGTGCAGATGCGTATCCCTTACGAGCGGATCAATCTGCTGGAGTACGGGCAGAAGGTGAACGGCCGCTACGTCGAGGCAATCCTCATCTCACCACTTTTTCTGATGTCGAAGAAGCGGGAGCATTACCTGACGGTGGGCTTTGAGGACAACGAGGGTAAGCAGCAGGCGCTGATCTTCAAAGTGAGCAAGAGCGACATCCGGACCATCCTGGTGTCGTTGGAGGCGAAGACCGGCCAGTTGGTGCGGTACCAGGACGAAGAAGCCCGAAAGGGTGGCAAAGATTGAGACGACTACTTCGAGTCATTTTCGCTCTGTCGATGGCGGCGGGCGTTGCGACGAGTTGTTTGGCGGCCGTCGGCATGATTGACCGGAAGCCTCAGAAGGCCGAGCAGGAGGATCAACCGGCGGCAAATCTCGCCGAGGTCAAGCGCATCTTCGTTGGGCCGCTGACTGGCGGAAAGGGAGCGGACGAAGTGCGGGAGCTGATTATCGCCAGCCTAGGCGCCTCGAAGCAGTTCATCATTACCGAGAACGAAGAAAAGGCGGACGCCGTGCTGAAAGGTGCGGGCGATGACAAAGCCTTCACCGACACGTTCGATTCGCAGGAAAGCATCAATACCCACGGGAATGGAGGCATCTCTTCGGGAGGCACTGGCAACAGTTCGGTGAACCGGAAGGGTATCTACAGCGGCATTGGCGCCGGTGAAAACGAGTCCACCCACATCAAAGAGCGCAAGCATGAGGCTTACGCGGCAGTGCGGTTGGTGAATCGTGATGGGGATGTGATCTGGTCCACCACGCAGGAGAGCAATGGCGCCAAGTTTCGAGGAGCCGGCGCCGAGGTGGCTGCGAAAGTGGCCAAACAACTGGCCCTGGATCTGGAGCGAAGCAGGCATCCGACGCCCGGGATGAACGAGACGCCGGCGCTTCCGGGACCTCCGCCGAGCGTGACAGTGAAACCGTAACGTAGAGATCGAGGATGAGCGGGCGAGCAATGCCTATTGCGCATCCGACGGCTTGAACTGGACATCGACGGGAATCGCATTAGCGCCGTCGAGGTGGAAGCGGGCTGTGAACTCGCCGATCCAATCGCAAGCGTGACACGCGGCTGGGATTTTCTGAACCGCGGCCTTGACCTCTTGAGTCTCGAGGTTCAAGTTGGAGCACGACATCTGATAGGCAGTATGCTTCGGTACGCGCTCAGCGATGGCTCTCGAGAGAACGTCAAAATTGAGGGGATGTGGGCCGGTTTTATCGAACCACCAGTAACCCTCCCAGCAGCCACCACCGTTTCCGCCATCGCCATCCATGCTCGCCAGGATCCGCTCGTTGCCAGACTGAATGATGCGCGAGGGCGCGATTGAAACCGTCGTGTAGAAGACCGAAAGATGAAAGATCTCTTTGAATCTGTCGGGGCCAACCCGAACCAAGATCGATTTCCACTTGACATCAGTTAGATCGGCGTTTATTTCGCGCGAGCCCACATGGTAGAAAACGTCGACGATATGGTAACCGGCTAAGACGCCGATTGATTTAACTTCTGTTCGGATGGAGTAGTGCTCACCAGATCTTGCTTTGCCTTCCGGTGTGCAAAGCACGCAGAGATCGTCGCTTTCGTCACGAAGAAATGGTTTGGAGGTGAAGTAGCTGAGAGGGTGCTCGGAGGGAGTGTCCATCCTGTCCCCTTTCGCGCCGAGAACGAGTCGCTGCCACTGGGCAGTCGCCGGGATGGACAGGCCGGCGAGTAACAGAACAACGAGAAGCGTTTTGGTCATTCTCATCAGGCACGAATGTATCGCGAGATTAGGTATTCGGCAGTACCAACACTTTGCCCTGCGCGTCCTCTTCCATCAAGCGGTAGGCATCCGCAACGTGGTCGATAGAGAAGCGGCCGGCAATGCCGCTGATAACGGCGGGGCGATTCGTGGCAAGAGTCAAGCCAGCCAAAATCAGACCAGAGAACTCATGGTAGCCTTCCACCCAATGCATGCCGTTGTACTTCGTCACGAAAAGCGAATTAGGGAAGAGTTTGTGAAGATTGACGTCGGGAACTGGCCCGGACAACTCGCCGTAGCTGATCAGGCAGCCTTGGGGAGCAAGCACTTGCAGGCTTAGCTCAAACGTCGGCGTGCCGATCGGGTCAAACACGGCAGCGGCGCCACGCCCTCCGGTGTGTGCACGAACAGCCGCAACGACGTCTTGATTAGTTCGGTCGAGGGCGAGGTTGGCGCCGGAAGCCCGAACGGCGTCGACCCGTTTTCCGCTGGCAATGCCGATGACGTCGACCCCCTGTTCGGCAAGGAGGGCTACGAGCATTCGGCCGACCGCGCCGGCCGCTCCCCAAACGACGGCGGAACGGCCTTTCAGTGGCCAAACGCGAACCAGGCCACCGGCTGTGAGACCGGCGACCGGCAGGCACGCCGCAGCTTCGAAGCTGATGCCGTCAGGAATAGGCACCAGCATGGAAGCGGGCGCCGTGACATACGTCGCGCACGATCCGAGGACCGCACCCCAGCAGACCCGGGTTCCTACGGGAATCCCTACGTCGGATCCGGCCGCCATGACAATGCCTGATCCCTCACCACCCAGCGCATACGGGAACGGTAGGCGAACGGCGTAGGTACCCGAGCGAATCAGCGTCTCGGCGTGGTTCAGGCCGGCCGCTTCGACCTTCACGAGCGCCTCGTGCGGCTTCAAAGAGGGAAGTTCCTCGTTGCTAACCTCGATGACTTCGGGGCCGCCTGCGCGGAGCGCTCGAGCGACCCGACGGTGGTTAACTGGGCTCATAAGGGATAACGATACACGACTTTCGCGGGCCAACGGCTCGTCCGCTGCGGAGGGTCTGTGGTCGCCAATCGTTGCCTTTCATCGCTAAGCGGGTGCGTAGGATCGGCCGGGGCGGCAGAGTGGCAGTGGGAGGTATCATCCGATGTTAAAAAGAACTACACTCGTTTCCGTTGCCGGATGCGTTGCCCTGTGGGCGGGGTCAGGGTCTGCTGTCCCGAGCCTGCTTGCGCAGACTTCACCGGCTTGGACCCTGCCTCAGGGCACGGCCGTGAAGGACAGTGGCCCTCGCACTTACCGGTTTAAGGTGGACTACAACACTGCGAATACCAAAGGTGAGGTTATTAGGCGGCAGCGGCTCACTGGAGAATACACACGCGGGCTGCCGGGTGGGGAGGTTATGTGGAAGAACGTTGGGCAGGCGGACGCGGACGGCGCCACCGGCCCATTTCCGGCGGCGCAGAAGCGGGATTTCATGGAGGGATTTCGGTACAAAAACGATCCCGCGAACACTTTGGCGCCTGAATTCTTCAAAGGCTTTCCTGTCACGGCGGTCTTTGAGCGTAATCTGGTGTGGGACACCGGAATGATGGAGATGTTCGGCCAGGACTTCGAGCACTTGAAGCTGAATGAGCCCTACAGTCCCGCTAGCGACCAGGACGTGAATATGCCCGGCGTGGGCACGTTTCGCAATCACAAGGTCGTCCTTGAATGGATCGGGCGTTCGCAAAGAAATGGCCAGGACTGTGCGCTGATTACGTACCAGGCCTTCTTTAACCCGGTCAGTATTGCGAATGGCGGCATGTCGCTGATCGGACGAAGCGATTACTGGGGGGAGATCTGGGTGGCGCTGG
The DNA here is from genome assembly GCA_049579625.1 of Bryobacteraceae bacterium. Classification (GTDB taxonomy): domain Bacteria; phylum Acidobacteriota; class Terriglobia; order Bryobacterales; family Bryobacteraceae; genus CAJCIT01. The sequence continues at coordinate 6,875 of JBAUOG010000357.1, read as the reverse complement.
CGACCAAGCAAATTGAATACGGGACGATCTATGAGAATGTTCAGGGGGAACTGAAGCTAGCTGGGCGGGACGCGATCCAGAACATTAGCGTCTTCCGTATTGGCACTTTGGAACCTGTGAATAGGTGAGGACCGATGCCACGCGTTAGCAACGACAACGCGCCACCGAAGCGCCGATGGGGGTTGTCGTTCTTGTGGATCAATCTCGCCGCAGCCCTGGTGGTGCTGATTCTGGTCGCAGATAATCAGTTCTCGGGCGCCCGCCAGGTGCTGCAAGTGTTTTTCTTCACGTTCGTCTGCGCAAACGTGACCGGGATCCTCGGCGTGCTGGTTATCGGCGGATTCGCGGAGAGATTCGTGGGTCGCAAACTGGCGTTGGTTTTCGTCGTGGGCTCAGGCGTTGTCTTATTAACGGCCTTGGCCAGCTTGATTTCACACGTAGTGGCAGTGGAACTCGGCTGGTTGGCCCCGCAGCGCTTCTGGCCGGCATACTTTCATAGCTTGCGGGTTGCCATGCCCTTGGCCGCTATGTTCGGCCTAGGCGCCCTAGTTCATGGATCGTTGCGGGAACGCTTGCAGTTGGTAGAGGCGAAGCTTCATGAAAAGGAGCTAAGCGAAGAACGAACGCGGAAGCTACTGGCGGAGGCCCAGCTTCGCTCGCTGGAGTCCCGGATTCGTCCGCACTTCCTGTTTAACACCTTGAACTCGATCAGCTCTCTGGTTGCGGTAAACCCAGCCCGGGCGGAACAGATCATTGGGCGGCTGGCGGCGTTGCTGCGGGCGTCGCTCGATAGCAGCAATCGATCGCTCATTCCATTGCGTGAGGAACTAGCGATGGTCGAAAGCTATATGGATATCGAAAAGGTTCGCTTCGGCGAGAAGCTTCGCGGGTCGGTGGAAGTACCAGGCGAGTTGCAAGACACGCAAGTGCCACCGATGTCAGTACAATCACTTGTGGAAAACGCGGTGAAGCATGGAATCACACCTCAGACGGGCATAGGCGAGATTCTGGTGACGGCGGCAGCGAAGAATGAGAGCTTGCACATTGAGGTTCGAGACACGGGCCCAGGATTTGAGCTGGCGACGATTTGCGCCGGCCACGGACTGGACAATCTCGTGGAACGCCTGGACGCATTGTTCGGAGCGAACGCCCGTCTTAACGTGCTTCGACGCGATGGCAAGTCTGTGGTGGAGATGGTTGTACCACGCGTATGAAACTCCGGGCATACCTCGTAGACGATGAGCCGTTGGCACTGGAGCGCCTGAGCCGGTTGTTGCAGCAAACTGGTCGGGTAGAGTTAACGGGCAGCACCACAGTCCCGGAGGACGCTGTGCTGGCGCTGACGGCCGACCCGCCCGACGTATGCTTCCTGGATATTCAAATGCCTCGGCTTAACGGCTTCGAGGTTCTGGCGCGGCTGCCGAGCCAACCCGTCGTAGTTTTCACTACCGCCTATGATCACTACGCTTTGCAGGCTTTTGGTGTGAACTCAGTCGACTATCTGTTGAAGCCAATTGAGCCCGAGGCGCTGGAACGGGCGCTCACGAAAGTTGAGCGATTACGCGGCTCGAGTCAGCCTGCACAGCCGGATTTGCAGGCTCTCCTCAAACAGCTGGCAGACTCGCTGCGCGAGCCCAAGCCGGAGTACCCGGAGCGGATTGCGTCGCGGTTGGGGGACCGGCTTTGGTTCATCGACCTGGCACAGGTGACACACTTTTATGCCGAAGACAAGCTGACCTATGCGGTGTCCCAGGGAAAGGCTTACTGCGTCGACTATGCAATGACGGAGCTTGAAACGAAGTTAGACCCGAAGAAGTTTGTGCGAATCCACCGCGGCACGGTGGTTAACCTGGATTGGATCAAGGAAGTAGCTTCGCTGCCAGGCGGGGCGCTGAATGTTCGTCTGAAGGACGGCAAAGAGACGGACTTGACCGTGGCACGCGATCGGGCGCGGGAGTTCAGAGCGCGGGTAGGGTGCTAAACGGACTTACGTGAAGGCTATCTCTGGCGCCTTCGATGGCAGATGTAGCGCTCGTCTGGTTCCTCAGACTCAAAGTACGCTAACTCTCCCGGAACGCAAGAAATGATCGTACCCATACCTCCTCCAACTGTGTCCTCAAGCGCCTCCAGCAGGTCCATCTCGCGACCATCATTTTTGCGCCAGGAGGACATCACGTAACACACTGCGGGAGCACCAAGCTCCCGGAGTGCCCGCGCTATTGCTGATGTGTCCCCCTCGCCGGGTGCCAGCTTGCGACAGAAACGTGGATCGAGGTCTTTGAAGTTGAAGTGATCAAGGGAATCGAGTATCTTCTGACGCCCACGTTTCGATTGCAAGAGGTCGGCGTATCGTTGCCGTTTCGCGACCGAGGCAAAAGCCTCAAAGAACGCTTTCTCAGGGTGCATGCCGAGTCTTTAGATTACCTCGGATTCGATTTCCCAAATGTGCTGAGCTGAGGCGGCCTCACTCGCTCGGCTTGGTCTGTATGGTCGCAGGCACCACCTTCTCGGGCGGCTTTTCCGCGGGCTTATCGGCGGCCATCACCACCATTGATGTGCGCGGAAATGCGAACTTCTTGCCGAACTCGTCGATAACATTCAGCTGACAGGTGTAGCGGCCCGGCGTCAACTGGCTGACCGGCAGTTGCAGGTTCATCGGCAGGATCTCGGGATGGTCGGTGTTCAAGCGGTTTGCGCGCACCGGCTTGCTCTCAAAAACCTTTTCTCCATCCCGATAGAATGCGAGGTTCGCCACGATGCTGGCGGCTTTGAAATTGGCCGGCATGTTCTCAGGAATGGCCGGGTCGTAGACCTCAAAGTAGACCAGCAGACTCTGACCGGGGCGAAATACGCGCGTGATGTTGGGCACAATTTTCTGCCCGGAGCTATCAATCAGCGGATTCTGCTTCAACAGCTTTTTGTCTTTCTCCGCGGAGGCGATCTGCTGCGTCACGGGCTCGCGTTGATTGCTGAAGATAGGTGAACTGACACGAAGCGCGTTGCCAGAACCGAGATCGGGTATCACAAAGGGTGCTTCGAACGTGCCCACCTTACCATCGCCATTTTCACGTGCCACGAAGTGCAGCGTATATTTGCCCGGCGGCAGCGTGAATCCAGTGTCGTACTGGATCTGCTTGTGGGTCACGACCCCGGCGGTAGCGGAATCCAGCTTTAGCGGGATAGTATCTCGAACTTCCGAGGCGACCCGGTTTCGGGCATCTCGGACCTCGCCAATGAAATCGAGCTCGGTGGCCTGCTTGGAACCTTTCGACTTCAGGATCAGCGCGGAGCCGGGGATTCGGGCGGACACGGGCACGAAGTACTTCCCTTTCTCCAGCCGGAAGTAGTCGATTTCGACGGCGATAGGCAAGTCTGTGACCGGGTTTTCGCTTTCCAATGCTGTCTGCAATTGCGCTTCTTTATCCGTGTTGGAGAGCCGGGCAAAGGTTGTAGGTCCGTAGTAACCCTGGCGGTAATCGAGCTTGGGCTTGAGCGCGGCGATCTTCGGCGAGAGCTTCACGGTGATCTTGCGATAACGGCCGTCGAACGCGGTATTTGTGCTGGCATAAGCAAGAACGTAGTAGCTGCTCACATCTTTCTGCACCTGGGTGATGCCTTCGGTCAGATCGTTGGAATCGAGCAAGGCCTTGCCGCCGGTATCATCGGCCAGCGTGTAGAGTGTTTCCTGCTGGTTAATAAAGCTATCCCTCAGCGACTTTTGTCCGGCGCCGCTATAGAGGTTCGAGCCGGCGGGCGCGGCCGCGGTTGCGTCGCCGCCTGGAACCAGGGCGGACAAACCGCGCGCGTCGATCGGATAGAACGAGACATTCGCACGATTCGCAGTATTGACGGTAGCCCGGAGCTGCGATTGATTCTCGACGCCGGTCTTCTCGACTCCCGAGGAAAAGTACACCAGTGCTTTCTTCTCCGGATACATCGCGAGCTTTCTAGCCGCGTCCTCAAGTGCAGCGAGCTTGCGGTCGGTATTAAAGATGTTGAATTCCGTGTCATCGGCAACGAACTGGCCGCTGACATCCTCAGGATCGGCGCCGGTATCGCCCATGGTGGCCAGCTCACTTGAATCGCCGATGCGAAATTTCATGATGGTCGAGATCAGCAAATCACGATCCGGCGTGAAATCGAGAATGGTCTTTAATTCGCTACCGAACACCATTACCGACACCAGGTCGCTGGTGGTGAGCTGGGTCTTGATGAACTTCAGCGCGGCGTCGCGGGCGCGAATCTGCTCGGGCGGTTGCATGGAGGTGAAGTCGAAGAGGAACGCGATCAGGCGGCGATCTTGATACTTCGACAGTTTCTCTTTCTGCTCCACGTCGGCTTTGGGATTATAGCCGGTCGGTTCGCGCGGCTTAAACTCTTTCTCGGCCGATTCGAAGGCTGGCAGCGGCTTCGTACCGAGCCGTTCCAAATCGACGGATTGAAGTGTCTGCGGCTTACCGTCCTCAAACAGTTGGAAGTCGTCCTTGGTCAGCGTCTCAATCGGCTTGCCGTTGCGGTCGAGCACCGAAACGTTCACGATGACGACGTTAGTGGTGAGGCTGAAGGTTGGACGCCGAGTGGTCTGCCGCTGCGCTCCTGGTGGTAGCGACGGCTCGGCCTGAGGGACAGCTGGGGGCGGGCCCTGCGGCAAGACCGTGGGTGTTGGTTCAACTTGCGGTGCCGGCTGTTGCGCGAACAGAGGCTGAAGCGCCAACAGAACCGTAAGCAGTGGAATTGTTCGATCTCTCAAAACCGGAACCTCACAACTGCATTCAGACTGCGCATCGATCCAGCCGCCGACGCCAGCCCGTAGTTTATGGCGTTCACCACCGTGTTGTAGCCGGTGTAGTTCACCTGGTTCAGGGCGTTGTTCGCTTCAAAGCGGAATTCGAGCCGCCTCCTCGATTCGCTGCCAATCTGAAAGGCGCGCGCGAAAGCGAAATTGACTGATACCAGGCCCGGGCCTTCAATGGTATTGCGGCCCGCGTTCCCGAATACGCCCTGCGGCGGCACAGCAAAGGCAAGCAGATTGAATAAGCCTGTCGACGAATCGATCGATTCGCCAGTGGCATCGGCGCGAGTACTTCCAACGCCGCCGGTCTGGCCGAGTTGCGCACCATTGCCGAGGATGCGCGCAGTCAAGGGCGTGCCCGTCTCGGCGGTAATGGAGCCGCTCAGCGTCCAGTCCTTCAGCAGGCGACCCTCCCAGGATGTTGCCGCGACGCGTGAGGTTCCCGAAGCGATCGGCGAGGTGAGCACAAAGCTTCCAACAAAGTACTGGCGCCGGTCGAAGCTCGACAAGCCCCGCTCGGCAGAGATGTCCTGCCAGTTCTGAGCAACCGTATTACCGACGCCGCCGAATGTGGATGAATCATCGATGGACTTGGAATAGCGGTAGAAGGCATTGAACGAAATGCCGCGGCGGAAACGCTGGACCGCGCGTAAATTCAGGGCATTGAAGCTGGAGTTGCCAACGGCGGAGTCGTAGGTGTAGCCGGAGGGCGGGCCTCCCGGGGGAATGATGGTCCCGGGCGGCCCTTGATTGGGAACGACGCTCACATCCAGATGGGTACCCTTGGTCCCTAAATACTCCGCTTCAACAAAGATCCCCTTGGGCAGATCGTGTTGGATGCTGAATGACCAGGTCTGTGCGTAAGGCGTCTGATAGTTCAGATTGGCGGCATAAGTATTTGTGATCGCATCCGGTGACGCGGAAACAAATCCTTCGGCCAACGTCAGAACATTCTGTGGTGTGGTGTTGGCGCTACTGGCGGTCGCGAACGGAGGCTGTGATGCAAGTCGGCTGGGAAATGTGTAGTACCCCTGGCCGTTGTAGTAGATGCCGTATCCAGCGCGAATCAACGTTGAGCGCTTGATGTGCGGCACTTTCCACGCCAAGCCGAGACGCGGAGAAAAATTTTTGTAATCGGACTTGATCAGTCCAGGAGGGAAATAGCCAGAGTACGGACCGATGGTGTTGGGCAACACCACCGCGATTTGAGAGAAGTTCGGAGAGACGTCGAGATTCGCCATCTGGTTGTACTTCTCCTGGAACGGCGAGAAATACTCGTAGCGCAAGCCGAGGATCAAACTGAGTCGAGCATGAGGTTGCCAGGTATCCTGCGCATACGCGCTCCACACGTTGTTATAGAAGTAGGTGTTCTGCTCGCCGTAGCGAATGGAACTCGATTGCGGGTATCCGAGCAGGAAATCGGCGAAGTCGTAGCCGGTGCCGGGCACGGCGACACCGTTCTGAAACTCGCTGGTGATTTCGCCCGTAAAGTTGAACGTGCCGCGCCCGTTAGAATCGCTGTTGGTCGCCAGATCATTCCGGCGGAAATCGGCGCCGAATTGAAAACTATGCTTTCCCCGAATCAGGTTGATGCTATCGCCAAAGTCCTGGCTCTGATTACGAGTTAGAACCGGCACGCCGTCACTGAGCGCGCCGAAGTTGGTGAAGTTGAGCGTCGGTGGACCGTAGTTGATTGGGTTGGTGGACGTTCCTTGAATGCCAAGGTCTTGCGCCACGTTCGCCCCATTCGCGAAGTACGGGATTGTATCGGTGTAATTGCGGTTGAATATCACCTTGGCATTGTTGAGGAGCACGGCCGAGAAGGTGTGGGTCCACTGGACGGTAGCATTCAAGCCGTAGCCGCTTACGGTATCGAGAAACTGGAACGGCTGAGCAGTGTCGGCATCGCGTCGCTGATAGCTGAAGTTCACCGACAGGCGATCGAGCTTGGTGAGATTCCGCATCACGCGGAGGCTCAGGTTATCGGTGTCCTGCGGCACCGATGTCAGGTATTGATAGTTGTTCACCAGTCCGGGCTGGTTGGGCAAAGGAATGTAGGGGAGCAGCCCGAGCGCAATGGGAC
>JBAUOG010000356.1:0-2372 GCA_049579625.1 Bryobacteraceae bacterium | reverse complement strand
CGTTGGCGCAGTTCGCGGATGGTATCCTCGGCGCCGGCGATGGGTGGAACGGACCGGTAAACCGAGATGAGTTCCGCTGTGAATTCGTCGTAGATAGCGGCAGTGAGTTTTTCAGTGTCGGCATTCGCTGGAAGTGATTGCTGGTCTACGAAATGGCGGATGACTTCACGTTTGGAAGCTCCGCGCCACCGGCTGATCTCCTCAGCAGTGGAGTCAATGCCGTGATTCGCGAGGGACCGGTGCAGCAACTCGGGCACATTTCCACGATCTTGGATGATGGTGCCCCCGATATCGAGAATCACCAGCCGAATGGCTGGCGTTGGATTGTGCCGCGCGTCGAGCACCACAGACGGAATGGATGTGGCTGCCATGATACGCTTCAGCGATTGTCTCCGGGAAAGTCTCACCGAGCCCCCATGTTACTGTGCCTCTGCCTAAGTTTAGGGCAAGGGGACTCGATGTCCATTCTTGAGTTCAGTAATACATCCCCGGAACCGGGCTTGTGACCAGCAATCGTCGGCGCACAGCGATTCGGACTCTGATGGCAGGTCTTCGACCCAGCATTGGGCGTTAAAGAGGTAATATCGCTAGCTAACTGTTGGACTACAGACGGCCCAAGTACTTTCAACGCCAGCGACGGACAGTTCTCCGGAGAGAAACCTCTCGGAGAGGATCAGAGACGATAAGAGGACATAACGGGCGGAATCCTCCTAAAGCTTTGTATCGACTGGATTTAGGATGCAGAAGTAGTTCAAGGTTGTCCTGAGAACGCCCAGGCAAAATGTGCCGTTGACCCCATTTCGCCACCGTCTTATGGTCGAAAGCTATAGCTCTCCGGCCCCGAGGTTCCAATGCGCCGTCAGGCCGCCCCACCTCGGCACCACGGCTGTCCACCTCGGCCATTTCCATTGGCCGGTTTGCAGGTCGACGTGGACATCCGTCTATCAGCCGAGCTGCTTCGCAGTTAGCGGATGGCAAGAGAGGCGATGTGCGAGCCTCGCGGCATCGATTCGGACCCCTACTGGCCAGTCTCTCGGTCAGGTCAGTAACATAAAGAGGTTCGAGCCGAAGTCAGGTAGTTTGCCCATCGCGAGCCACCGCGATCCAGCGATCTCTGGTGGCCTGTCTCACCTACCTGTTTACAACTTAGCGAGTTTGTGCTTTACTCGGCTATGTTTGCTCGGGCTGCCCCCCTCGCGCTTACGGCAGATCAGAAATCGGCCCTTGAAGCCTTGGCTCGCTCTGGGAGTACCCAACAGCGAGTAGTCACAAAAAGGGCGCTTGATTTTGTTGGCCGAGCAAGGCATCGCCAATGTGCGTACAAGCGACTGAGACGCGCCTGATTGACGCATCCGGGTGCAGGCGCAAGACATGGATCCAATCTTTCTAACGAAGAAAAAGGAAGCAATAACATGGCCGAAAACAAACTGACGATCAAGCTGACCGATGAGCAACAGAAGCAAATCAAGGACGCCACGGGGAAGAGTATCACCGAGCTGAACATCGACCTCGCTTCAACGGGTCAGCTCACCGAGGTGGAACTCGAGCAGGTGGCTGGAGGGGAGTACAAACCGTTTATAAAATTTTAACTGCTGCGGGGATTCTTCAACTTCCGGGAGCTTACGATGGCGCAGGTCCCAGTTGTCATTACACTCACTCCGGCCCAGCGCGCACTGATCCGCGAATCCTCTGGCAAGAAGGTTGCGGAGCTAAGCATCGAACCCGTGGAAACAGGCGCCGGCTGGCTGTATGCAGCAGGGGAGGGAAAGTTCTGGCTGCTCAAGCACGCCGACCCCGAATCCTACGCGGCCGCCCAGCAGAACCACCAGCCGCGCATTGACTCCCGGTACGTTCGCTTTCGCCTGAAAATCGGTGCGTCCCGCATCCACCGCTGGGGTGTTTTCGCCGACGAGCAAATTCCGGCCCGGCGTAATGTGATCGAGTACGTCGGAGAACTTGTAAACCCGGTCGAATCATTCCGGCGGTTGAAGGACACAACGAAGACGTACACCTACAGGCTCAACGAGTTTTGGAGAATTGACGGAACGGTAGGAGGCAGTGGCGCTGAGTTCATCAATCACAGTTGCGATCCGAACCTACGCTGGCGGAAGTTTGGGGAAGGCGTCACGTGCCACAGTGTACGGCCGATTGCCGCGGGCGAGGAACTGACGCTCGACTATCGCTTTTCCGAAAAGGCTCCGCAAGTCCCATGCCAGTGTGGGTCGCCCCACTGCCGCGGCACCATTAACGTCGCACGGGATGGCAGGTCAAAATCTCGGATCAAATTTGGAGTCCGGGGCAACGCCGATGGAACTCACCGCCGTGGTGCACAGAGATAGGTTTTTGGCGGCGAGTTAAATTCACCAAAACAA
>JBAUOG010000355.1:0-3141 GCA_049579625.1 Bryobacteraceae bacterium | reverse complement strand
GCCAAGAGCGATCAGGGTTTGCTCATTTTGCGCATATGATCTTGGGCCGCTGCTCCCCTCTGCCCAGCGAACGCTGAGCCCAACAAACGGCGACTCCTGATCAGATTCGGAGCGCGGTCCCATTTCGCTATTGACTCTACGAATATTTTCGTAGTACTGTCTTTTCAGGCACTGACCCTCGATCCCGGCGCCTGCGACACTTCCAAAATAATGTCGAGACTCGGCCAACGACCGGCTGCCTTTGTGAGTCTAAAGGGCGTTGCTATCCGCTATCGTTGTGTGCGGCTGAATTCCCAGGCGCCGTTGCGAGCCTCGCTGCTTGCATAGGTGCACATCCTCGCGGAAACCGTTCGCCCTCTGAGGGCATGGAGATACAGTAATGATGAACCCAGAAGCTGGTGCTCCCGTAGGCCGCGGCGGATCACGAAGACTTCCGCTCCTTGAAACCATCCGGCAAGACCTGCGCTACACGCTTCGCACACTCCGCCGTGATGCAGGTTTCACCACGTTTGCCATTCTCATCGTCGGGCTCGGTATCGGCGCAAGTTCAACTATTTTCAGCGTCGTGAACGCGCTTCTGTTTCGCCCACTGCCGTTCAAGGAACCGGGACAGCTGGTGTGGATCGCGAACAACGGAGGCAAAGAGGGTGGGCTGTCGGGTGAAACGGTTCAGGTCGGAGACTTCACAGACCTGCGTGGACGTAACAAATCCTTCTCAGACATGGCGGCGTACTTCGCGTTCTATGGAGTAGGTGACAGCAAGCTCACGGGCGATGGTGAGCCCGAACGGCTGAGCGGTGTTCCGGTTTCGCAGAACTTCTTCCCGCTGCTCGGTGTGAAGCCGCAGATCGGTAGGATGTTCACCGCCGACGAATGCAAATGGAACGGCCCGAAAGCGGTGCTGCTGAGCAACGGCTTATGGAAGCGGCGCTTCGTCTCCGATCCAAGCATCGTCGGAAAGAGCCTCACCATCGATGGTGCGCCTGTTACGGTTGCCGGCGTTCTGCCGGAGTCTTTCGATTTTTCCTCGGTGTTTCATCCCGGCAGCCATATTGATCTCTACTTTCCATTTCCGTTGACTGAGGAGACCAATCGCTGGGGCAACACGCTGTCGATCGTGGGGCGGCTGAAGCCCGGTGTCTCACTTCAATCCGCTCAAGCGGAGTTTGACGTTCTCGGGAAACAGCTGACGAACGAGCACCGGCGCGATCGCAACGATATGGATCCCGTGCTCACCATGCTGGAAGCCCACGTAAGCGGTCGCCTGAGGCCCGCGTTGTTTGTGCTGGCATGCGCCGTCGGCGTGGTGATGCTGATCGTCTGCGCGAATCTTTCGAACTTGCTGCTGGCGCGCACTGCGACACGCCAGAAGGAAATCGCCATCCGCGCCGCGCTGGGTGCGGGCCGCAGGCGCCTCGTCCAGCAGATGCTGACGGAAAGTGTGGTGCTTTCGTGCAGCGGCGCCGTGCTGGGCTTAATTCTGGCGCTAGCAGGAGCCCGTGTCCTGTCGCATCTCGATGCCATCAATATTCCGCTGCTGCAGAGCGTTCGAGTGGATGCCGTCTCCCTAGGCTTCACGATCCTGATCGCGGTTGCCACAGGCCTTCTGTTCGGATTGGTTCCCGCATTGCAGGTTCCCTCCATTGCCGTTCACAGCGCTTTGAAGGAAAGCAACCGGGGCGCGAGTGAGGGGCGGCGGCACGCCTGGATCCGCGGCACGCTGGTGGTGGCAGAGGTCGCTTTCGCATGCGTGCTGCTGGTAGCGGCCGGACTGCTAATCCGAAGCTTCCTGCGCGTCCTCGATGTCAACCTCGGATTCCAGCCTGAGCGTGCCGCCACCATTCGCATCGATCCAAGTTCCACTTACACAACACAGGCGCAAAAGAATGCGTACTTTAATGAGGCGCTTCGCTTGGTGAGACACATCCCTGGTGTGCACGCTGCCGGGCTCACCGATGTGCTGCCGCTGGGCCGTAATAGGACCTGGGGCGCCGGCGCGCTCGGACAAGTGTACCCGCCGGGTCACTATCCCATAGCCTTTATCCGCGTTGTGAGCGACGGCTATTTGCAGGCCATGGGTGTTCCCTTACGACAGGGGCGGGACTTCACGGAACGAGACACGCCATCCAGCGATCAAGTGATTATGATCAACGAGACCCTGGCCCGCATACTCTGGCCAGGTCAGAATCCAATCGGACAAATGATTGCGCAGGATAAAGGACGGCGTGTTGTAGGCGTGGTCGGCGACGTGCGGCATCTCGCGCTGGAACAAGCCTCGGGCCCTGAAATGTACATACCCATGCGCCAAACCAATGACTATCCTTCCGTGGACTTAGTTATGCGTTCGACGTTACCGCCGGCCGAACTCGCCTCGGCAGTGCGCAACGCGCTGAAGCCCATTGAACCCAATTTGCCTGGAGAGTTTCGCACTTTGCAGCAGCTTGTTGACAAGGCAGCCTCGCCCCGGCGCTTTGTGGTGCTGCTGCTAGGAGGGTTCTCGGCTTTTGCGCTGATTCTGGCGTCACTCGGAATCTACGCTGTCATCTCGTACTCGGTGAACCAACGCACGCAGGAGTTGGGAATTCGCATGGCTCTGGGCGCCTCGTCGTTGAACCTCCAGAGCGGCATTATTCTGCAGACTCTCAGCCTGGCGGCAACGGGGATGCTCGTTGGTGTGGTGGCTTCGTGGCTGCTGGCTCGTGCGCTGAGCAGCCTGCTGTTCGGCGTGACCTCGACCGATCCCGCGACCTTTCTGGGAATGTTGATCGTTCTGACGGCGGTTGCCACATTGGCCGGTTATCTTCCTGCCCGCCGTGCATCGCGGATCGATCCGATGATCGCCCTTCGCGCGGACTGAGAATCGCCACTCCCTCCCGGCAACCTCAGCAACTCGTTTCAAACGTGCACACCAGCACCGAACTGCACGCATCAGATCAGAATCAGTATCAGAATCAGAGGCCGTGAAAAAATAGGTTTGGAGGGTTTGGAGCCGCTTTCTGAGTTGCGTCCGGGAGGGAGTAGCCATGGCCCGGCGGGCCACCAAACTGGATGAAGACGCGGATTTCCGGTCTCCAGCACAGAACCGCGAGCGTCAGCGAGCGGATGCAGCGGAACAAGTAGCGTGCAGCACGTTTTCAGGGG
>JBAUOG010000354.1:0-14849 GCA_049579625.1 Bryobacteraceae bacterium | reverse complement strand
GTTCAGTGCTGTAGTTTCAGTAGGAGGAGCGGGGGTCTTGGGACAGGCTCGCTGTGTCCGCGCGGCGAAGGTGCGAGCGTGAAGAAAGAGAGTTTCTGTGCGCCTTGGGACACAGGCGCCTGTCCCGGTGGGCTGACTGGCCAGTACCTGGTCGGCTGATATTCTGAATCAACCAAACTACAAGAAACGTCAGTGAACGAAATGCATAACGTCGTCATTTTAGGGTCCGGCTGTGCCGGCAACACCGCCGCCATTTACGCGGGCCGCGCGAATCTCAAGCCACTGGTCATCGAGGGCCACGAGCCGGGTGGCCAGCTGTCTATCACCACAGAGGTCGAGAACTTTCCGGGCTTTGTCGAAGGCATTATGGGCCCGCAGTTGATCGAGAACATGAAGCATCAGGCGATCCGGTTCGGGGCCGAGTACCAGGCCGGGCGTGTCCTGCATGCGGATCTTTCCAGCCGTCCATTTAAGTTGGACCTGGAGGACGGACGCCAAATCGAGACACGGACGCTGATCGTGGCCACCGGAGCGTCGGCGCGATGGATCAATCTGCCCAACGAGCAGAAACTGATCGGCCATGGCGTCAGTTCGTGCGCGACCTGCGACGGCTTCTTCTATCGAAACAAACTGATCATGGTGGTGGGTGGCGGCGACTCCGCGATGGAGGAGGCGAACTTCCTAACCCGCTTCGGGCGCGAGGTCGCGGTCATCCACCGCAGGGATTACTTCCGCGCGTCGAAGATTATGTTGGACCGGGCTCGCAACAACCCGAAGATTACGTTCATCACGAACTCGGTTGTGGAAGATGTCTACGACGTCGAAAAGGGCCACGTGACGGGAGTGAAGATACGGAACGTGGTGACGGGCGAAACGTATGAGCGTGACGTGGACGGGCTGTTTCTGGCGATCGGGCACATTCCCAACACAAAGCCGTTCGCCGGTAAACTCGATCTCGATCCCGACGGCTACATCATTTCTCACGGCGGCGCACGAACCAACGTGAAGGGCGTGTTCCATGCGGGCGACGTGCAGGATCGCACCTATCGTCAGGCCATTACGGCGGCCGGCGCCGGGTGCATGGCGGCGCTCGAAGCGGAGCGATTGCTCGAAGAAGAAGGGCATTGAGCGAAGGCCTTACGCCAGGCTGGATGCCACCCTGCCTCACATTAAGGCGTTTTTCACGGGATTCCCGTTCCGCTTGCTGGCTCCGAGGCGGAGGGCACGCGCGCGGTTGCTCTGAGAATACCCGGAGAGATAACAGCAGACACCCACCACAGCCTGAAGGCTGTGCCACGTTGGACTATGCTCAAAGTAAGCTATGGGATCGAAGCCCACGCCTCTTGCTCCCCGCCGATCCGTCACACCGCTCATTGTCGGAGCGTTGGTGATTGTTGCGCTGATCGGTGGAGGCATCTACTTGAGCCGCCCGGTTCCTCAGCCCGGCGGGAACGTGGAGGCTTCGCCTGAAGCCAAGGCTTATGTTCCAAGCCTGCAATTAAGCGATGTCGACATGAAGGCCACCGAAAACTTCATGCAGCAGCAGGTGGTGGAGATTACTGGGAAGATCACCAATAACGGTCCACGCCCGCTAGCGGCGGTGGAACTATTCTGTCTCTTTCGTGCCGTCGATGGGCATGAGCTCTATCGCGAAAAAGTGCCCATTGTGCGGGCCGGGACATCCCCGCTGGGTCCCGGTCAGACTCGCACATTTCGTCTGCCGTTCGACAGCCTGCCCGAGGGCTGGAATCAAGCGATGCCGGCGATGTTTATCGCCCGGATCGTTTTTGCGCAGTAGCTCCCGGACGGGTGCTGCCTCCAAGGAGATATGAAGGTTCTGGTGGTTGACGACGATTCCGAACAGCTTTCGATTCGCACGATGGTTCTGGAGAAGAGCGGATTTGAGGTGGTGGAGGCTTCCGACGCTATGCGCGCCCTGCAACTGGCTGCGGAGGAGCGGCCCAACTGCGTGCTGATGGACTTGAACCTGCCCACGCACGCGGACGGGCTGGCGTTGATCCGCGATCTGAAAGCCCTGGATGGTAATATGCGCCTATTCGTATTGACGGGTACCGATCCACGAAAATTCCGTCAACTTCCGGAGGCCAAGCTGGTGGATGGGGTGTTCGGTAAGCCCGCATCGAGCGCGGCTCTTATACGCAGGCTCAGGGCGTATGCTTAAGGGCTGGTGCCGGAGCTTTCCGATCTTTTGAAGAGGCTGGTCGCTGAAGGGAAGCTTACCCTCCATGTTAAGGTGGTACCCCGCTCATCGAAGAGCGAGTTGGTGGGCATCCTGGAAGATGGCTCACTCAAAGTAAAGCTGGCGGCTGTTCCCGAAAAGGGAAAGGCGAACGAAGAACTCCGCAAAGTCCTCGCGCGGACGTTCGGCGTGCCGCGCAATCAAGTTGAAATCGTCGCGGGCGAGACATCCCCGCGCAAGCTCGTGAGGGTGACTCATGGTGGATGAAGTTCGTTCCGTGTCCGGTTCTCATGTTTTGTTCATGGCAGCGCTTTTGTTTTCAATTTCACAAGGCGCACTGTTGAGTGCGACGCCGGACAAAGTAGACCCGCGTGAGCAAATCAAGCTGGATTGCGCCGGCCTTCATTCAGCGGATTGGCAGCAGCGGCAGAAGAGCTTCAATGCGCTGGTGGATTTGGGAATGGGCGGAAAAGCCACAATAACCGCGCCCAGGGACGGCACACGAATGCTGGTCGATCGCTATCCGGAGTTGCGCGACCTGATCAGCACATCGCTGATCGCTCTGTTGCAGACGGAGGATAACCTGGTCGCCGCGAACACCCAGTTGACACCGGACCACCGGAACTTTTATTCGGACGTGGTGATGGCGGTTTCGGTTCTGCACGATCCCCGATCCGCTCAAGCCTTGCTGGGGGCAGTTGACACGGGTAACATGGCGGTAGCCGCGGCGGCGGGCTTGGGCAATGCCACTTTGACGCCGGCGCTGGCGATGCTAAAAGCCGCGACGAATCGTGACGACAAGCTGGACATGATGGTGGTGCTGATGCAGATGGCCCAACCGCGCAACTTCGACAAGCTGCAGGGTGTCGATGCGAAGAAACAATTAAAGCAGGCCCTAATTCAGGCGGCGACCGACAAAGAGCCCCTCATCCGGAGGTCAGGAATTGAAGGCTTGATGGCACTAGGCGATCGTGACACGATTCCGCTTCTGCAGCAAATCGCCGACACCGATCCGGAGACGACGGGGAAACCCGGCGCGCTGCAGTATCCGATTCGGGAATACGCAAAGCAAGCTGTAGAGACCATCGAGAAGAATGGCAAGAGCTAAGCTAAGGACCTTGCGGAAAGGTGCGCAAAAGCGCTTGCTGAGCTCCGAGACGGAAACTACGCGCGCGCCTCAGTTCGGTCTCCCGGCAGTGTCCGACCTCGGCGGCTTTGGTTACGACAGTGCGAGCGCGCGCTGGAAATCGCGCAGCAGATCCTGCCAGTCTTCAATGCCAACTGAGATTCGTACTAACCCCTCGGTGACGCCTGCCGCCTCCAATTCGCGGGTGCTCCAAGCGGAGTGAGTGGTGCTGCGTGGATGGCAAGCCAGGGTTTCCACGCCGCCCAGCGAGACAGCGTTCCGGGCGAGATGCAGATGCCGGAGAAAATCAAAAGCGGCAGGCTTTCCGCCCTTCAAATCGATGGAAACGATGCCGCCGGGATAGTCGCACTGCGCTTTGAAGATGCGCTGCTGCTCGGGGTCGTTGAATAACGACGGATAGTGAATCTTCGCGATGGCGGGATGCCCCAGTAGATGCTCAGCGATGCGCTGCGCATTCTTGCTCTGTTTGTTCATCCTGAGGTCGACGGTCGACAAGCGCGTGTCGAGAATCCAGCATTCATCTGGTTGAAGGATATTACCGAAGAGGCTGCGCTTGCCGCGAATCTTTTTCATGAGCGCCAAGTCGGAGGTGAGCGCCACGCCGCCGATGATGTCGCTGTAACCGCCCAGGTACTTGGTGGCCGAATAAAGGCTGACATCGGCTCCCAGTGCCATTGGATGCTGGAACGCGGGCCCCAGGAACGTGTTGTCGATCATGACGAGCGGACGCTCGGGGGCGTGGCCGTTGCTTCCCGCCTTGTTTGACAACTGGGCCACTGTTTCGCATGCCCGCCTAATGTCGGTCATCACGATGGTGGGGTTGGCGGGCGACTCGATGAGCACGACTCGCAGGTTTTTCGCTGAGCGAATGGCGGCGTCCAGTTTGCCGGCTTGGCCCGCTTCCACGGCGATGTGGTGTACGCCGTAGCCGGCGAGAAAGTCGTTAATCAGGACTTGGGTGGCGCCATAGATGGGCGTCGTATAGACGATCGTGTCTCCTGGTTTGAGGACGGCCAGCAATGCGGTCATGATGGCGGCCATGCCTGAATTGAAGACCGCGGCCGCGGTGGCGCCGGGTTCCAGAGGGACGAGGTGATCTTCAACAATTTCCGCATTCGGGTGATTGAAACGCGAATAAACGAGATCCACGCTCTCGCCTTCGCCCATCTGAGCCCGGCCACCCATGACGTCGAAGGCGTGCTCGGCTGCTTCAGGGCTCGAGAAGACGTAGGTGGAGCTGCGGAAGACCGCGGGGCGGGCGGAGCCGACGGACAATTTTGGATCGAAGCCCCGCGTGAGGACATCGGTTTCTGGGCTTAAAGTTTGATTATGGGTCGATTCGGACATCGAATGGCTCCGCTTCCGAGTGTACGCCCGAAACAGTGGCGGTGTTGAAGGAGTTACGCTGAAGAAGTCGTGGAGCCGACGACGGAATGAGAAAAAACTAGAACTGTTTGGTTTTGAGTGCTACTACTAGGACGCGAGAACCCTTTCGGGCGCCAGGGAGGTGTTGCTTCAGGGGTCTTTCTATGAGGTTAGTCTCGCTTTGGTGGGAGTTGCCTCCCTGGCTTGATTCCAATATTAGAATATGGGATCACGGAATGCAAGAGTTTTTTCTACAAAAAATGAAAGTTTACAAACAGTCAGGGTAGCAACGGCCGTCAAGAGCTCGTAACAAATGAACATAACCATTTTAGGTTCAACAGGTTCCATCGGTGTTAGCACGCTCGACGTGGTCCGCAGGCACGGCGACAGATTTAATATGTTTGCGTTAGTGGCCGGTCGAAATGTGGAGGTTTTACTCTCCCAAATACTGGATTTTAGACCAGCCGTAGTCGCAGTTGCCGACGAAACATCTCTGCAGGCCCTCAAAAACGGGCTGCGCGCCTCCATTTTGACTCCCAGGGAATGGCCGGAGCTAACTGCCGGTCCGGCAGCTAGGGTATCTGCGGCGACGGCCCCGGAAGTTGATTTCGTTATGTCCGCCATTGTGGGTGTGGCCGGACTGGAGGCAACCTTTCAGGCGATTACGAAGAAAAAGCGAATCGGTCTCGCCAACAAAGAGGTGCTGGTAGCCAGCGGGCGTCTAGTAATGGAAGCGGTCCGGAGCACCGGTGCGCAGATGATCCCGGTGGACAGTGAACACAACGGCGCCCACCAGTGTTTGCGGGCCGGGTTGCGGAGCGAAGTGACGCGGCTGATCCTGACCGCGTCCGGCGGACCCTTTCGCGAGACACCGAAGGCGGACCTGTGGAGCGTTACACCCGCGCAAGCGCTGAATCACCCGACCTGGAAAATGGGCAAGCGGATTACGATTGACTCCGCGACGATGATGAATAAGGGTTTTGAGGTGATTGAGGCGTGCTGGCTGTTTGACCTTCCCTCCACCCAGGTAGACGTCGTGGTGCATCCGCAATCCTCCATACACGCTATGGTCGAGTACACCGACGGCAGCCTGATCGCGCAAATCTCGGCAACCGATATGAGGATGCCGATTCAATATGCGATGACGTATCCGGATCGCGACCTGGCGCCTGTCCCCCGGCTGGACTGGAACCAACCTAGAAGCTGGACATTCAGCCCGCCGGACTTCGACAAGTTCAGGCTGCTGAAGCTGGCGTATTTGTCGCAGGAGCGCGGCGGCTCGGCAACGTGCACGTTGAACGCGGCGGACGAAGTGGCGGTGGAGGCATTCCTGCAAGGGCGAATACCGTTCCCTGCGATCGCGGAGATCGTGGAGGAGACGCTCACTCGCCAACCATGGCGGGAACCAGCGACAATAGAAGAAGTCATCGCGATCGATTTGGAATCGCGCGAATTAGCCGGCCGGATCGTGGATGAACCGCGCCCGGCGGTGGTTACGGTTTAAGAGCGGAGGAGGCCGCGGGCTGCACGGTGCTCATGACAGCGCGGGAAGCGAGAAAAAGGGTGTTGTAATGGCGCTAACTGAAGACGACAAGATTTGGATTCTGGAGCAACTGGAGCGAATCGAGACGCGGCTGCTCACGGAGTTCCGCAAGTGGGCGCCCGATGGACATGCGGCAGCGCACACACACGGCGACGCTGCGGGCGGTGGATGAGGAGATGGAATCGCTTAATGACCGCGTGGCAAAACTCGAAGGGAAGAGAGAAACGCAGTGAAGAACATCGACCTATCAGAGTTGCCAGAGGGGCGAGGTCCGGGCGCGGCCTGGCGCCGCCGGTGGATAATGTTTACACCGGTTTCGTCCGGAGCAACGTCCAAAAGGTAACGGCGGTTTTCGCCTGCGGCTTCATTTCGCCAAGGGGTGGCCCGTACGGCAAGGAAAGGGTGATTCGATCGTGGGTGGATTAGAAATGCTGTTTTGGGTCATGGTGCTGCTGGGCGTCATGATTCTCATTCACGAGCTGGGGCACTACTGGGCAGCCTTGGCGTGCGGAGTCAAAGTAGAGGCCTTCAGCTTCGGCTTTGGACCCCGGTTGTTTGGTTTCAAGCGGGGCGAAACAGACTTTCGCGTTTCGGCGATTCCGTTTGGCGGGTATGTACGCATGACCGGCGAGCAGGCCGGCGACGAGAAGGCCGCGGATCCCCGCAGCTTCCAAGCCAAAGCACGCTGGCAGCGCGCGATTGTCGTCTTTGCCGGACCGCTCATGAATATCCTGCTGGCCATCGGCATTGTGGCAGCTTTATTTATGCATGCGTTTCCGAAGGAAGTGGACTCCGTGAATCCGGTGGTCAGCCGCATTCAGCCTGGGTCCGCCGCGGCGAAGGCCGGGATGCAAGCGGGCGACCGGATCGTGCAGATTGAAGGCCGCAAGAACCCCACCTGGCAGGAAGTGCAGACCAAGGAAGTGCTGAGCGCGGAACACCCGCTTGCTGTCTGGGCGGAGCGCAAGGGCGAAACGTTGCATTTCACAGTGACCCCGGACATGGACCCGAAGGAAAGCATTGGTGTGGCGGGCTGGTATGGCGAGCCCGACGTGATGTTAGGCGAAGTGGTGCCCAACCATCCGGCGGACAAGGCGGGATTGAAGGCGGGCGACCTGATTGTCAGCGTGGAAGGCGAGCCGATCAATTCGGCCGAGCGCCTGCAGCAGATCATTGCGAAATCGGCCGGCAAACCTGTGACGTTGGTTTTCCTGCGCGACGGCCACATGCAAAAAGCGACCATCACGCCCGTATCAAATAAAGAGACGGACGGGCAATGGCGCATTGGCGTGCTGCTGCGAGGCCGATACCAAATCGTCAAATTGCCGCTTGGCCCGGCGATCGTAGAATCTGTGAAGTGGAACGCCGACAAAGCAACGCTTATCTTCCAGGTGTTGGGTGGAATCCTGGAACACCGGGTCTCGCCGAAGACCATTCAGGGGCCAATCGGTATGGCCAAGATGTCGCGCGACGCTGCGCACGAGGGGCCAATCACCTACCTGGCGTTGATGTCGATGGTCAGCTTGAATCTCGCGATCTTCAATCTACTGCCAATCCCGATTCTCGACGGCGGCGTGCTGCTGCTGTTGTTCATCGAGATGGTGATCCGGCGCGACGTGAGCACGCAAGTCAAAGAGACCGTGTTCAAGCTCGGTTTTGTCTTCCTGATGATGATCGTGGTGTTTGTTCTCTACAACGACATCAGCAAGATGTTCACCAACGGATAGCTGCACCGACTTCCACGACCTCCGGCCTCAGCGCGCGGCAACCGTTCCCCATCTGGACAGCGTAAACTACGTAGTCAGCGCGCATGCGGATCAGCTTATTTGGCAACCTTCGCATCAGTTTTGAGGGACGCCCGGTTACCACCGTAAACACGAACCGGCTCCAGTCGCTGCTTGCGTATTTAGTCCTACATCGCGATACGCCACAGCCGCGGGAACGACTGGCCTTTATGCTTTGGCCCGCATCCAGGGAATCGCAGGCGCGGACCAATCTGCGGCAACTTCTTCACAACCTGAAACGAGCATTGCCGGCCGAATGTGACTCGCTTTTGGTCGATCATTTTGCGGTTCAATGGCGGCAGGATGCTTCCTGTTCGGTGGATGTCGCCGATTTTCAGGCAGCCCTCGCAGAGGCCGCGGTCGCGGGAAAGGAGCGAGACGGTGCGCGGGAGATGCAATCGCTCACAACCGCCGCACAACTCTACGAAGACGATCTTTTGCCCGCGCTCTACGACGACTGGGTCACGCCACTGCGGGAGGACTACCGGAGGCGAATTTCGGGTGCGTTGCACCGTCTCGCCACCATCTTCGAAGAGCAAAAAGAGTTCGCGGCAGCCGTTCCGTATGCCGACCGCCTCGTTGGCCTGGATTCGCTGTCCGAGTCAAACCATCAACTGCTGATCCGGCTGCATGCAGCCAATCATGACCGGGCCAGCGCGCTGCGCGCTTATCACCAGTGCATGCGAGTCCTGCGCCGCGAAATGGGCGTGGAGCCGGGGCCGGCGACGCTGGAACTATTCGAGCGAATTCTGAAAGGGGAGCCTGGAGCTTCCCCCGGGTTGACGCCCGTATCGTCCGCGTCTTCCGCCGGGAAGCCGATTTCGCAGTTGCAGAAAGTGCGAGCGCTGGTTGGCCGCACGGTGGAATGGCTTCGGCTCTCATCCGCCTGGCAATCAGCAGTGGAGGAGGGTCCGCGAGTGGCCGTGATCTCTGGTGAACCGGGGATCGGCAAGACGAGGCTCGCGGACGAGTTATATCAATCGTGCGTTCGCCAGGGGCACGCGGTTGCCCGCAGCCGCTGTTATGCCGGGCAGGGCCAAGTGGCCTACGCGCCCGTGGCTGAATGGCTGCGCTCCGATGCCCTTCGCGCGGGCTGGGCGAACCTCAGACCACAGCAACTTGCGGAGATGGCGCGGCTGGTGCCGGAAATCCGAGAGCAGTTTCCCGAGCTGGAGCTGCCCCCGCCTGGACAAATCAGCCCGCTCGCGGAGAGTTGGCAGCGCCTTTCTTTTTACGAATCCCTTAGCGCTGCCTTCGGAAAAAGCCGCAAGCCAATTCTGCTCTATCTGGATGACATGCAATGGTGTGATCCCGACTCGTTCGAATGGCTCAACGCGCTGTTGACCTCTTCCGCCGCGGCCGGCGTGCTCCTGGTTGCGACCGTCCGGGCGGAGGAGACTGGCCGCGATCATCCCTTCACGCGGTTCTTGGCAGGTCTGCGGCAATCGGGGATGGCTCTGGAGATTCCGCTTGAGCCTTTGAATGCCCAGGAGACGGTCGAACTGGCGCGCCTCGAATCTTCGAAACCGCTCGAGAGCGAGAACCTGGGAGAGATCTTCCGGGCCACGCGGGGCAACCCGCTGTTCGTCGTGGAAAGTGTACGCGCCGGACTACAGAGCACGCGTGTTCATGCCGTGATCGCTTCGCGCCTGGCACAACTCACGGCGGCTTCGTACGAACTGGCGGGCTTGGCGAGCATTGTGGGGAGGCCTTTCTCGTTCGAATTGCTTGAGAAGGCTAGTGATTGGGACGAAGCCAGCGTTTCCCAAGCACTTGATGAACTCTGGCGGAGGCGTATCATCGAAAGCCGCGGTGCATCGGAGTACGATTTCACGCACGACCGGCTGCGAGAAGTGGCATGTTCCGATCTGAGCCTGGTACGTCAACGCTATTTGCACAGGCGCGTGGCGCGGGCGCTGGCGGAAGAATATGCGGCCGACATCGACACCTGGAACGGGCAGATTGCCTCGCATTTCGAACAGGCCGGAATGGCGGAAGAGGCGATCGCTCACTATCAAAGGGCGGCCTCATACGCACGGCAGCGCTATGCGGACGCCGAAGCGGCGGAACTGCTCAGGCGCGCACTGGCGCTGTGCCGCGGATTTCCCGAGTCGAACCGCCGGCTGAAACAGGAGTTAGATTTGCTGGTCACGCTAGGTCCTGCGTTGGTCACAACGGAAGGCTACTCCGCGGCGGAAGTGGGCGAGACGTATGAGCGGGCCTTGGATCTGGCGAGACGGCTGGAGGATCGCAGTATTCTCGTGACTCTCAGCGGCGCCTGGGTGTATCACGCGGTGCGCGGCGATCTGGAAAGAGCTCGGGATTTCGGCCTCGAATTCCTGAGAGTGGCGGAACGGCAGCCCAGTCCGGGGCTGATGCAGGCGGGGAACTTCCTACTGGGCTGCAGCCTGTTTCATTTGGGCCAGCTGGGAGCTTCGCACGACCATATCATCGCGGCCATACGCTCGAAAAGCGATTCCGCCGAGTCGGTACTGGCCCTGTTTGCCGGGCCGGACATCGATGTCTTTTGTCTCTGCTACCTTGCTCATCTAGCGTGGCACCGCGGAGATGGGGACGTCGCGGATATTCAAGCCGAAGAGGCGATTGCGGCGGCGAAGCGACTACATCACCCTTTCAGCGAGGCAATCGCGCTCGACTACGCGGCGTTGCTGCACAGTTTTCAGGGTAAAAGCCGCGCGGCGCTCGAGCGCGGACGGGAAGCCGTAGAGCGATGCACGCGCTATGGCTTCGCGTATTACCTGGCAATGGCAAATGTCGTCACCGGCTGGGCGAAAGCTGCGGAGGGCGATGTGGCCGCCGGTCTGACGCAGCTTCGCGAAGGACTGGATGCGCTGAGGCGACTGGGCGCCGAACTCCGCATGCCGTACTACTTGGCATTGCTGGCGGAAACACTCGGGCGTGCGGGGCTGGTTGGCGAAGGCTTGGCCAATCTCTCCACCGGCTTTGCCTTCGCCAGCAAAAACGGTGAGGAATGGGCTGTCGCGGAGCTGCATCGTGTGCAGGGGAATTTGCTGGCCGCCGAAGGAAAGTCGGAACCGGCGCGCGCCAGCTTCCGGCGAGGCCTCGAGGCAGCGCGGAGATCGGGTTCCCTGGCGTTCGAACGACGATTGTTGATTCTTGCTGAAAGAACGGCTGAAACCGCCCCCGCGGAACGTTCTTAGAACGGCACTCCGGGCAGACTAAGCATATCCGGCACGAAAACGAAGTGAGTGCCGGCCGCAAGGAGAAACCATAATGTCGTTAGAACAAGCTATTACTGAATTCCGCAGCCAGTTCCGCGGCGCAGTGCTCGAACCGGAAGACGCGGGGTATGAACAGGCCAGGAAAGTCTATAACGGAATGATCGATCGCAGGCCGAGGCTGATCGCCAAATGCACTGATGTCGCCGATGTCATGGCTGCCGTGCGGATGGCGAAAGCCAACGGCTTAAGAGCCTCGGTCCGTGGTGGCGGGCACAATGCGGCCGGTTTGGGCGTCTGCGACGACGGCATGGTGATCGATCTGTCGCCGATTAGCTACGTCAGGGTGGATCCCTCCGCACGCACGGTTCTGGTAGGCGCAGGCTGTAAGTGGAGCGACGTGGACCACGCGACACATGCGTTCGGCTTGGCCGTGCCGTCGGGCATTATCGCCAGCACAGGAGTTGCCGGGCTTACGTTGGGCGGAGGCATGGGACACCTGACCCGAAAGTACGGGCTCACCATCGACAACCTGCTCTCAGTCGATGTGGTGCTGGCTGACGGCAGCTTCGTCGTCGCGAATGCGGAAGAGAATACTGACCTGTTCTGGGCAGTGCGCGGGGGAGGGGGGAACTTCGGCATCGTGACCTCGTTCTTATTCGAGGGGCACCCGGTCGATACCGTTTGCGCGGGACCGATGCTCTGGAATCTGGAGGACGCGGCGGACGTCATGAAGTGGTACCGGGAGTTTATAAAGCACGCGCCCGAAGAAATGAGTGGTTTCTTCGCCATGATGAGCGTGCCGCCGGGGCCGCCCTTCCCGGAAGAGCTGCACCTGCGCAAGATGTGCGCGGTCGTGTGGTGCTATCAGGGAGCAATGGAGCAGGCCAACTCGATCCTGGCGCCGATCCGCGGTTACCGCCCGCCGGCTTTCGAGTTCTTTGTGCCGATGCCGTTTCCCATGCTGCAAGGGATGTTCGACCCGATTTACCCGGCCGGCCTGCAATGGTACTGGAAGGCGGATTTCTTCAAAGAGCTGAGCGATGCGGCGATTGAGAAACATCTCGAGCACGCAGCGCTCATGCCGACCTGGCAATCGACCATGCACCTGTACCCGGTCAATGGAAAGGTGAATCGAGTGGGGGAAACCGACACTGCGTTCGGCCATCGCGACGCAGTTTGGAGCGAGGTGATTGTGGGGGTTGATCCCGATCCGGCAAACAGCGGAAAGATCATCGATTGGGCCAGGGCTTATTACGATGCGCTGCATCCGTACGGCGCTGGCGGCGCCTATCTGAATTTCATGATGGAAGAGGGTGAGGACCGGATCCGAGCGACCTACCGGGGAAATTACGACCGGCTCGCGGCAGTCAAAGCGAAGTACGATCCCGGCAACTTCTTCAATGTGAATCAGAATATCCGGCCGGCGGCGGGCAGGAAAGCTTCCGGCCCCGGCAACGAAGTTGCTGGACCCGAGTAGAGCTTGCCCGCTCCACGTAGCGTTTGTAACAAAGCACAACGAGGAGAAAGCAATGGAATCATATGAGGAAGTACTGATCGAGGAGATCCTTTCGAGTTCGGCCAGTCGACACGCCTGCCTCCGGGTCTGGCCGCCCGAAATCGCGCCTCTGAAGGCGCGTCTCAGGAGAATCTGGAACGTAGGAGATTACGATCGCATTTCGCGCTACATGCAGGTCGAAGCCGAAGCCTTCTATCGCCGCCTGGCGGTTCCGCCTGGATCCAGGTTCCTCGATGTCGCGTGCGGCTCCGGTCAATTGGCCCTGATTGCCGCCCGCCAGGGCGTGGACGCGACCGGCATCGACATCGCTGAAAATCTTATCGAGCGAGCACGGGAACGGGCACGACTCGAGCGGCTGAGCGCGCGTTTCCAGGAAGGGGACGTGGAGGACCTGCCGTTCGCGGATGCGACTTTCGACGTGGTCGCGAGCCTCGTGGGCGCCATCTTTGCACCGCGCCCGGAGGTGGCCGCAAAGGAACTGCTGCGCGTGTGCCGGCCGGGCGGCATCGTCGCGATGGCGAACTGGACGCCGCAGGGCTTCGTCGGCCAACTGTTCAAGATCGTTTCTGATTTCGTCGCTCCGTCCGGAATGCGTGAGCCCGTTCTTTGGGGCGATGAAAGCGAGGTACGCCGACTGCTCGGCGCGGGCGTATCCAGGATGGAGTTTACGCGTCGAAACGCCGTGCTGAATTTTCCGTTTCCACCCGGCGAAGTCGTGCGTTTCTTCCGGCTCTACCACGGGCCTGCAAACCGTGCTTTCGCGTCGCTAAACCGTGCTGGCAGAGTTCGTCTTCAGGCGGAAATGGAAGAGCTGTGGTCGACTCACAATCTGGCAAAGAGCGGTTTCACGACAGTTGACGCCGAATGGCTCGAGGTGATCGCAACGCGTGCGTCGCCACGGATTAAACGAATTCGTTCGTGATCAAGAGGATATGAAAACAATGAGGTCTACAAGCGACGTTCTGGATCGTCAGCTGAGGTCCTTTGTGCAGCGCGACATCGATAGCGTACTGCCCGACTACTCATCGGATGCAGTCTTGTTCTCGCCCCCTGGTCCGTTAAATGGCCCGGATGTCGGTGGGGTGTAAGCTAATCGCACTTCACGACCCTCTTCCTCAAGATACGGGAAGTCAGCCAGTAGTTCGGTCACGCAACGCTTCGAAGGTTTCCCTCGTCGGGCTTATAGCTTTAGGCGATTGGGAATCTGAAGGGGCACCTCGTCGTCGCTATCAAACTTCCTCGAAGTAGTCCGAGTCCAGCCGCTTCAACGTGTAGGTCTCCGTCGTTGCGACGCCCACGTTGTGCTCGATCATCAGATCTGCGAGGCGATTGCCGTCGATGAGTACAATCTTCCTTTCGATCCTCTCAACATAGGCCAACGCATCCGGCGTGAATGTCGACGTGGTTATGAAAACGCCCTTGCGTGCCCGAAAACCTTCAAGGCTTCCCGCGAAACCTTGCACGAGCGGCCGACCGACCGAGTCCTTCCATCGTTTCGCCTGGATGTAGATCAGATCGAGCCCAAGTTTGTCCTCTTTGATGATTCCGTCAATCCCGCCGTCTCCGCCACGTCCAACTGCCTTTCCAGCGTCCGCGACCGAGCCGCCGTATCCCATGGCAACCAGAAGGTCGACCACCACGGCTTCAAAGAATGAGGGAGACGCTTTTCTGACTGCCTCGAGGACGTCGTTAGCCAAGGCGTCACGAAGAACCTGATATGCGGCGGCCAACTGCTCTCGCGGCGTTTGCTCTGCCTCGGCCTCTTCTTGCGGCTTGCTGCTTTGCGAGTCGTTGCCCGTGTGGAAGACTACAAACTCAGGAAACTCCTTCAGCATGCGAACCTTGATGCCAGTCGGATGTGCTTGAAGAAAGTTCTTACCTCGCTCAGTTACCTGATAAACGCCTCGTTGCGGTTTCTGCAGTAAGCCTGCTTTGCTCAGGTAGACCGTTGCCCAAGCAACCCGGTTGGCGAAAATCGATTGCGTCCCACTGGGAAGCTTCTGTTGCAACTCTTCGGGCGTGAGGTTTAGATCCTGGGCGATTCTGTCTCGCAGTGTGGCGCTTGAGTGCTCTACGCCATCAGACGCTGCC